>JBOHQZ010000413.1:0-6075 GCA_050732275.1 bacterium | reverse complement strand
CCGATGGCGAAGATAGCCAAAAGAAAGCCGCGCAATTTTTTGAGCGTGACGTCGTTGGTGTTTGCGGAGGTGAAAGGCATCGAGCAATAATCTCGCAGTTAAAACGAGGACTTCTTCCGAGCTCAAAAGCAAAAGACAGCAATGACAACGAGGTATATAATTCTCGTTATTTTGCACACCAAAAGCAAGCTTTTCTTTTTTCACTGGATGAGAAAATTTTGGAAAAATAAGACTTGACTTTTCCTTCCCGGCTTATTTTATTGTGCCGCACGGAGTTAATTGCGTTTGGCTCCAGAAATTCATCAAAACTTAAAAAAGAGAACTCTATGTCTACTTCGATCACGAGAGTTTATTCACGGTTTTGTTTTGTGTTCTTATTAACGGCCGTCATAACGACGTTTGCCCATGCCCGCCAATTCGGCACGTTTGCCTCCGGCGGCGTGCTTAGCGCCAACGCGGCGAAATACGACGCCAAATATTACGAGCTTAATCTCAAAATCGATCCGGCGCGGCAGCATCTCTCCGGTTATGTCGACGTCATCGTCGCAAGCGCTGTTCCGGCCATGGATACACTTGAACTCGATCTGGTCAACTTTTACACCATCAGCAAAATCGAGAGTGACGGAAAAACTTTGCCGTTCACGCATCGCAATCACAAAATCAAATTGGCGCTCGCGGAAAAACTCCGGGCCGGTACCTGCGCGAGCTTTCGTATTCATTACGCCGGCAATCCGCCGGTGGCTGTGCGCCCGCCGTGGGAAGGCGGGTTCAATTGGAGCAAAGATGCGAACGGCAAACCGTGGATTGGCGTCTCCTGCCAGGGCGAAGGCGGCAAAATTTGGTGGCCGTGCAAAGATCATCCGAGCGACGAGCCAGACAGCGTCGGCATCAACATCACGATTCCGGATTCACTGTATTGCGCTACTAACGGCTTGCTGGAAGAAATCGTTTCGGCGGAAAAAGGCTGGAAGTCCTTCCGCTGGAAAACGCGCTATCCGGTGAACAACTACAACGTTTCCATTAATATCGGCGATTACGCCGTGGTGCGGCGACCTTATCGCGGTGCGACCGGCACGATGGAAGTTGTCTTTTATGTGCTGAAAGCGGACTCGGCGAAAGCGCCGGCGCTCTTGGAAATGGCGGAGGGTTTTTTACGTTTTTACGCGAAATATTTCGGCGAGTATCCGTGGATCAAAGAAAAGTTTGGCCTGGCGCACACCCACTATCTCGGCATGGAGCACCAGACGATCAATGCGTATGGCAATCATTTTCGCAATACGGCGTTGGGCTACGACGGGCTAATGCTTCATGAGATGGGCCATGAATGGTGGGGCAACTACGTCACGGTGCGCGACTGGGCGGACTTTTGGATTCACGAGGGCATTTGCAGCTACGCTGAAGCGCTGTTCCTCAACGACAAATTTGGCATCGAGGCGTATCACACTTATGTGAAAGAAAACTTGCGGCGGCGTATTCTCAACCGCCAGCCCATCGTTCCCAAGCGCGACGCCACGACGAGCGAGACGTACAACAGCGACATTTACGCCAAAGCCGCGGTGGTGCTGCACACGCTGCGGTTTTTCATCGGCGACTCGCTGATGCTGGATGTTCTTAAAACCTTTGCCAGCGATCCGGCTTACACGCTGCACAACCGCGTTGTCTCGCAGGATTTCATCGATCTGGTGAATCGCAAAACCGGCCAGGATTTGGGCTGGTTCTTCCAGCAATATCTTTTCACCGCCAAGCCGCCGACGCTCGAATACAAAATCACCCAAAAACCCGATACTTCCACTGAGTTGGAAATTCGCTGGCGCGACGAAGGCTTCCGCCTGCCGGTCGAAGTTCGCGTCACAAACGGCGACAAAGTTTCAATAAAACAAGTCGACGTCACTTCAACCTGGCGGCGCTATCAATTTACCGGCAATCCGAAATTGGAGATCGATCCGATGGGGTGGATTTTGATGGAGGTGGTGGAGGGGAAGTAGCAGTGGGAGTGGCAGTTGCATAGATAGTCTTGTCTGTTGCGCTCGTGAGCGAGGTCGGACTTTCGCAGGGCAATCGTGAGATTTTAGAGAATTTCCGTGCGCAAGTCCGACTTCATTTTTTCATCATTTTTTAAAGCTTGAAAATCTACTTCGGTTTTTGTATATTAACTGTACCGCCATAAGCCAGGTTGCTGTTTTTTCGTGCAACAACGGAGGTGCCCATGCAATTCGCCGATCCTCGAACCGACTTTGCCTTCAAAAAGATCTTTGGTAATGAACAGGCCAAAGACGTTTTGATCAGCTTTCTCAATGCTGTTTTGGGCCTCGACCCAAGCCATGCAATTGCCGATGTCGTAATTTTGAATCCCTACCAGGCGCCCAAAACCAAATTTATGCACAAGAGTTACGTCGATGTCAAATGCCTCGATGTTAGTGGAGTCAGCTACATCGTGGAGATGCAAGTGGCTTATGTCGCCGGTTTTGAAAAACGCGCCATTTACAACGCCAGCAAAACTTACAGCAATCAAATGTTAGTAGGCGAGGCCTATCCGAAGCTCAATCAAGTTATTTCCATCAATATTCTCGATTTCATCCTGTTTGATGATTTCAAGCATTATCTTTCTTGTCATCAAATTAAAGAGCAAATCACGGGCAATTGTTACCTCGATGAGATTCGTTATTACTTTATTGAGCTGCCAAAGTTTGCCAAAGCCGAAGACGAGTTGGAGACGGTTATCGAGAAATGGATCTATTTTATCAAGCACACCGGCCATCTCGATCATGTGCCGGCCAAGCTGGACGCGCCGGCATTTCGCAAGGCCTTTGAGCTGGCCAATCGCGCCAATATGACACCGCTGGAATTGGAAAATTATGAGGGCAGTATCATGGCCATGTTGGACGAGCGCGGCAGAATCGACGGCGCGTTTGAAAAGGGTGAGCGTAATAAGGCTCGGATAATTGCCCGGGCCATGAGGCAAGAGAAAATGGCGGAGGAATTGATTGTTAAAGTAACCGGACTCAGGGTTGAGGAAATCGAGAAGTTGTAAAACTTAAAGACTGAGCGATTGGCTTTCTTTTGCTCATAGTATTTTGACAAGACTTGGTGAAGGAATTACATCAGGCGCCTTGGGTTGTTGTCATAGTTTTCTACTCGAAAATTCTTGCAAGATTTTTCTCAATTGGCTTAATTGGTTATCAGTGAGTTTTCGCCTGACATCTCGAGACAAATTTAATTTATGATTTAATTCGAGTGCTTTTTTTAGGTCTATAGCTGCGGAATCCTTTTCACCTTTGCGTTCATAAAGCAATTATTAGAGCGAATAATTTATTCGATTGACTGTTGTTGCTCATGGGGTTGCCCTCAGGTGTCAAGCAAGCCAAACTTCATTTTTGATCTCAGCTTGACGTCAAATCTAATACCTTATTGGCTTTGGCGCGGTCGTGAAAATAATATGTCGCATGACTGGGTTTCACATTGATGGGCTGGCTATAGTCGAAAATGGCGCAGCTGTAATCGCTATTGATTAGTTTTAGGGATGAACTTCTGCCGGCAACACTGAAAGCACAAATTGCCAAACACTATCAGCCGCACTCAGCGCCTCGTCGAATTGCTCTTGCGTCGGATCAAGAATATCGCCGGGATAGCGAAACGCCGCAGCGTAAGGAGTAAGCAACACAGCAGCGTTGAGGAAGGTTGAAAACTTTGTCTCGTATTTTTGCGCCAATCCGATCAATACCTCTAAATCATGCGTTTTCTCAAACCTCTGGTCATGAAAAACAAGGAAGGCTTTGATCGCTTTTTCGGCGGCTTGCTGACAGTGATAAATGGCCGTATCAAGGTAGGAGTCTGGTTCCGCAGACAGTTTCCGTGCAGCGGCTAAGTCGTGTTGCGCTTTGACCAGCCAAGCTTTGAGTAAATCACGCTTGGTTTCATCCATATAACACTCTCCCTCGTTCCAACACTTCGCTAATTAACGACGCATACACTCGGCTGTGACGGTCTACTTCTGCGCGCGTGTAAACCAAAATGTCTTTTGGCACGCCCATTCCGCGCAAGCTGCGATGGGCGCGCGTCGCCCGTTTTGTCGGTGGCTCGTTGCTCTCCGATACAATAACCAACAAGTCGAGATCGCTGTCTTCGTTCGGCTGTCCCCAGGCATGCGATCCAAAAAGGATGATCCTTTCCGGTTTTAGCTCACTAACGAGACGCTGCGTGATCTCGTCCAGCAAATTTTTAGAAATCGTTTTCATTGTGTTTTCTGACAAGAATCATATCAGAAATTTAAGCCGAGAGTCCCCAAATTGCAAGCTCTTTTTTTCACTCACCCAATCTCCCGCACCCATCCAAACCGATCCTCGATCATCTGAAATTGAATGCCGACGAGCAAATCCCACAGGCGTTTGGTTTTGATATTTTCCGTTCGAAAGGAACGGAAACGGCCTTTATGATACAGCTCAGATATCGGCGTGATGATGGCGGCGTTGCCGGTGCAAAACGCCTCGGCGATGCGTTTCTCGTCCATGATCTCGTCGACGGCGAGTTGTCGCTTTTCGACGCGCCAGCCTTCGCTCTCCGCCAGTTGCACCAACGAAGCGCTGGTGTTGCCGGCGAGAATCGAGTCGGATTGCGGCACCACCATCGTGCCGTCGGCAGCGATGGCCACAAAATTGGCGCCGGCAAATTCCTCAACGTATTTGCTGTGAGTTGAATCCAAATACAACACGTCGTGAAACGGCTCGTCGCTCACTTTTATCGGCTTGCCGTCTACCCAATCAAAACCATGCTTGGCCAACGCACTGGGCAGCAATCCCGAGGCGTAATTGCCGATAACTTTGACGTTGCCGGTGCCGCCCGGCGCGGCGCGATGAAAGTGATCCGTAACCAAAACGCGAATGCCTCGAATCGGCCAATAAGCCTGCACCGGTGAAGTATAAACCATAAAAAGATGATCCTTCGCCGGCTTCACGCCCAACTCCGGACCGTGGGCGAAGAGCAAAGGCCGCACGTACAGGCACATCGGGTTGCGAGTTTCCCACACCCAATTTTCGCGCCGAAAAGGCGGAATAAATTCGCGGTTGGCCAGCACGGTTTGTGTCACCGCATCTACAAACAGATCGACCGGAACTTTGGGCAAGAGCAAGCGGCTGGCGGTTTTTTGCATGCGCTTAGCGTTCATCTCCGGCCGAAAGAGCACGACCTTGCCTTTTGCTGAGATCATCGCTTTGGCGCCTTCGAACGTTGCCGGCGCGTAATGCAAAACACAAGCCGCCGGATGAAGAGCGAGGTTCGTCAAGTCGAACAATCCCGAGCTTTCCTTTTGATCATCCGAAGAAATGCCGGGGTCTGGCACTTTCTCCCAGCCGGTCTCTTCATATTGATCCGAATAATATTTCTCCCAACCTTCTTCGAAACAGCGCGCCGGCCATTGTCTGCTCTTATCAGCGAGATGGCTGGTTTGATAATATGCAAGAAAAATTTTGGCGGTTTGATAAATATCGAAGCGGAGATTCTGAAAGTCAGGCAGCTCGGGCGAACGATACGGCAGAGGAATGGCAGATAGGTTTGAACCATTGGTGTGGCGTTTCGCGGTGACGAGGGATAGCATGATTCGCCTCCTTAATCCTATTGAAAATTACAAACCCTAAATTTGCCGAATTTGTTTCCACCCCCGCAATTTCCACAGGCTGGTTGAAGAATTGGCATGCGCCGGCAAAGAATCGGCGGGTTCGAGCGAATGGCTTTCCTGGTGCAGCACCGCTGCCAATGCCGCGGCGGTGAGATCGATCCGGCCGTTCGTTGCGGAAAGCTGAACGTCGCGAAATTCATTTTGTACGAAATGGGTATTAAATTCGCCGGCAACAAAGCTGAGATGATTCAATACCCACAGGCAAAACGGTATCGTCGTACGCACGCCGGCGATTTCATATTCACCAAGCGCGCGCCGCATGCGGCGAATCGCCTCGTGACGGTCGGCGCCCCACGCAATCAGCTTGCCAATCATCGGATCGTAATAAATCGAAACCTCGTCGCCCTCGCCGACGCCGCTGTCTTCGCGGATGCCGAACCCGCCCGGCCTTTGCATATAAGTCA
>JBOHQZ010000412.1:0-6104 GCA_050732275.1 bacterium | reverse complement strand
GGCCTTAAGTTGTTGGCGTTTAGGTTACGCAAAAGGCTGTCCCGACTGGTCGGGGCAGCCTTTTGTTTATGGGGTTCGTAGTTACGCCTTTAGGCGTCGGCGTTTGGGTTGAGGCAGGTTCGTAGTTACGCCTTTAGGCGCCGGTGTTTGGATTGAAGGGAGGTTTCGATTACACTACAGAATTTGATATTCTCACCTTGCTTTTAAATGGCTTCGTGAGTATATTTTTTGAGAAGAGAAGCTCGTAGTAACGCCTTCAGGCGTCGGCTGTTTGAATGAATAGAGAGTATCAACTCATCACAGCATTTTGCGCTAATGCCAACACCCCCACGTCTAAAGGCGACACTACAAACGCGAAGCTCGTAGTAACGTCTTCAGGCGTCCGGTGTTTGAATGAAGAGAGAGTATCAACTCATCACAGCATTTTGTGCTAATGCCAACGCCTCACGCCTAAAGGCGACACTACAAACGCGAGGTTCGTAGTAACGCCTTCAGGCGTCTACTGTTTGAGTTAGAAGCGAGTTTTAACTTATTACGGCAGTTTGTGCTCATGCCAAGCGCTTCACGCCTAAAGGCGAAACTACGAGCGAAGGGAGCATTGTTATGCCTTACGAATACCGCCGCATGACGCCAGAGCAGCGCGAGGCCGTTCGCCGTTTTCGCGCCGCCAAAGGATATCCATTGCACTCGCCGCCCCATCCCATTAATGAAAAAACGTATTATCTGCTCACCGCAGTAAATTTCGAGCACCGGCACATCATGGCTGACGACGAGCGGCGCTCCAACTTTCAAAAGGCCGTATTGGAAAAATTTCGCGAAGCCGAGAGCGAAGTTTCCGGCTGGGTGTTTTTAAAGAATCACTATCATTTATTGGCCTTCGTGCCAAACTTCCCCAAGTTGTCTTTCATCTTTAACAGCTTGCACGGCGCCACCTCCCGCCAATGGAATTTGGAAGACGGTCTAACCGGAAAACGCAAAGTCTGGTATAAATTCAACGACCGCATGATTCGCGGCGAAGCGCATTTTTATGCCACGCTCAACTACATTCATTACAACCCAGTGAGGCATGGCTATACCAAACGCATGGATGAATGGGAATGGTCAAGCTTCAGTTGGTACCTCGAAGAAATGGGACACGATTGGCTGGTTGAAATCTGGGAGAAGTACCCAATTAAAAATTACGGCGACAAGTGGGATATATTCTAAAGTTTGTAGTTACGCCTTTAGGCGTCGGAGGTTTGGAGTGACGGTAAAAGCTTGTTCATTTAGTTGAAGCGTTTGTGAAAATTCAACGCTCGACGCCTAAAGGCGAAACTACGAGCGATACGACGAACCACCTTACCGTGAGATGATATGCCCAGGATTTTTTCACATACTCATTTATTGAAATTTTTCCTTTTTGTTAGTTCTCTCTTTTTTCTCGCAAGCTGCGCCAAGCGCCCGTCATCGCAAAACTACTTTCCCGAGATCGGGAAGAATGCACTCCATCAGCGCGCCGTCGATCTGCGCGGCAATTTGAAAATTTTATCCATCGCCCTGCGTCCGGGCTATGAAGACTTGGCCACGCTGGCGTATTTTCGTCTTGGCCGCGGCGCCGTCGTCATGAGCCTTTATGTGACCAACGGCGAGGCCGGAGAAAGCGACGTGCAAGGCGAGTATCCGCCTTATCTTGCCGCCATTCGCCGGGAAGAAGCCGTGCGCGCCATGGCGTATTTGGGCAGCGACGCGCGCTTTTTGAATATGCCGGATCTCATCGCCGGCCGGGACTCGGCGTATGTGCGCCGGCTTTGGCCAGGTGACTCGCTGCAAGCCAAGCTCGGCATGTTCGTTTCGCAATTCAAACCCGATTTGATTTTACTCAGCCGCGATTGGGGCACGGACACCGGTCGCAGCCCGTGGTGGGAAATCTTGCGCGCGGATCTTTTGGAAACCGTGCAAAATGCCGCCGCTGCGACACCGGTTGACCTGGCTGTGGTTGCCAATGTCTCGCAAGCCTGGACCGTCAGCCGCGTGGCCATTGACGACGGGAGTGGGCAGGGCCAAATCGTTCCGGTGAGTGAACGGCACCCGCGCTGGAAAAAAAGCTATGCCGAAATCGGTGCAGAGGCCGGCCAGGCTTATGCCTCGTTAGCCGTGCAACGCCGATCTTGGCAGCAGCAACAAACCCCGGCATACAAACTCAGCTATCCCATTCCGGCGCGAGTTGTCAAGCAGCTTGATGACGGTTTGCCCGAAGCTGTGCCCTCGCCGTTGCGCGGCATTGAAATCCAAATCGAGCATTTGACAACAAAGGCGCTCGAAAATGGGGCGAACGAAGCATTGCCGCGTATCGCGGCCTTGATCGATTCCGTGCAGTACGCGCTGGCGCGCCAATCCGAGCTGACGGTGCGCGGCCGCAAAATTTTGCTCCAGTGGAAAAACGGCCTGGAAAATCTGCGCTGCACCTTGCTTGGCGTGGAAGTCGATTATACCATCAGCGACACGGTGCTCACCGATCACCAATTGACTTATCTGACCATCAACGAAGCAAAGGGAATGAGCGCGGACGGCAAAACCGAGATTTTATTCGCCGGCCTGGATCAAAGCTGGGCCGTCAATGAAGATTTTCCCAAGCGGCTGCCGCTAAAGCTGAAGGAAGGAATCCGCTTGCTCTCGCCGGGAGGTCTCGTGTTTAATTTTCCGCCGGCGCAATATACATTTCAAGTTTCGCCTTTTGCCAAGTCGTTTTATTTTTTCATTATTCATCAAGCACCCGGCGGCGAGAAAAACTTTTTGCACCGCAGCACGGTCAATCTTCAATTCGCCCCCAAATTCGTCGCTGAAGTTTTGACGCCGGTGGTGCGCATGGCGCCGGAGGAGAGAATCGTCGTCCGGCTCATGAACATCTCGCGCGACGGCATCCGTGACACGGTGGAAGTGGCGGATTCGCTGGCGACTTCCTTTCGGCATCCATTCCGTGTGAGCACGAAGGGCGCTTCAGTGGTGGATACGCTCCAGCTCGCCTGGCGAGGCAATCCCCCGGATGGCACGTATCTGATCCCGGTGGAAATTGATAGTGTTAAAGTGGCGCAATTTGCCGCGAGAAAATTCCGCGCCGAGGTGAACGCCTCGAAACGAATCGGCCTGCTGACGGGTATAAAAAACAGCCCCACTGCCGAGACACTGCGCCGGTTGAACGTCAAATTTTCTGCGCCGGCGTCGAAGTCAGCACTCGTGCAACAGATGGCAGCGCTGGATGTCCTTATTATTGATTATCGCGCCCTGACGTTGCAGCCTCAATTTGCGGAATGGCGCGACGAGTTCGATCATTTTGTCGAACAGGGCGGACATTTGATCATTCTGGCGCAAGACGCGGCGGTGTGGAATGCACAACCGCTGTGGAAGGAAATGCGCTTGACGCGGGCGCAACTTTTTGATCCGGAAATCCCCTTGCACGCTGAGGCCGGTCATGCGGTGCTGGCTTCTCCGAATCCCATTGCTTCCACTGATTGGCAGGATTGGCTCTTTGCCAGAGCTTATAATATCGTTACACTGCCGGCAACGAATGGAACGGAAATCCCGTTGCGCGCCGCGCCTGGAGGCGAGCCGTTGCTGGTTACGACGAAAAAAGGGCAGGGAAGAACGACCTACGTTGATTTGGCGCTCAGCCCGCAATTAATGAACGTCCACGCCGGCGCTTTTCGCTTGCTGGCAAATCTTATTTCACTTTAGGATAACAACGATGAAAGCCCAAAAATCTTTTATCGCTTTGTTGTTCGCCGCTGCTTTGAGCTTCACTCTCTTTCAAGGCTGCACCGAGTCGCCGTTTGAAGGCGATATTGCTGCGGAGCCGAAGCAGATCAGCGGGCAGGTCGATCTCGTCGATACGCTGAACGATGAGAAGGGGGTTTATGTCTGGCTTTCCGGCCTCAATCTCAGCACCTACACGGACAGCACCGGGGCTTTCACTTTGGAGATGCCGAAAAACGTCAGCCGTGATTTCAGCGGCATTTTTACGCTTTATTTCTACGTGGCAAACTACCGCCTCAACCGCGCGACGGTAGTGGTGCGCGAAGGCAAGTTTCTGTACGGCGCCGGCGACATTATGCCGGATGGCCGCCTTAAAGAAACCGTCAAATTATTCAAGATTCTTGACATCAAAACCATCGTCGAGCCTACCCAGGTGCAGAGCAGTTATCGCGGCCCGATTCATTTGCAGACTACTTTGCAAGCCGTTGACGACTCGGTCAGCGTCGTCTTCCCGAAGTCCGTGGGCGGATTGTTGGGCGGCATGTTTTTCCGCCATGTGGGAACCGGGCAAATTTATATCGATATCGTGGATGTCGGGGCCAATACCCGCGACGAGACTTTGATTGGCCGCGAGCCGCGCAGCCGGCGCCAGGTTTTTGAGCTGAACGGCGCCAATTACCGCGAGCTCTTTCTGCCCGTCGGCGAGTATATCGTAATTCCATTCTTTCTGATCTTGCAAGATGATCTGCCCCAGGAATTGTTCGCTAGTTTCGGCGAAAAGGCCGACGACTTGACCCCAAACTTTTTGAAGATACCGTTCCGGCGCGACGAAGCCCGTTTTCAAATCGTGCCGTGAAATCGTTTGTAGTAACGCCTTTAGGCGTGGGCATTTGGGGAATATGCACATACTGAACGTCTTAAAGCGCTGCTATAAAAGCTAAAATATTTTTCATGTCTAAAAAGAAAGGGCAAGGCCGTTCTAAAAAAGCGCGGTACGAAAGCCCCCCGGCTGCAAAGGCGATTCAAGGCTTTCTAAAATGGCGCCGTTTTTTGATTTGGGGTGTGGCCGGCCTCGGGGTGATCGTGGTATCGGCTTTTTTATACTTGTTCCTGGCCTCGCCGAAAGAAACGGATCGATCTGCTGCGACTACAACGAATCCGCTTTCACTCAATGCGCGTGTTTTTTTCCCAAAACCTGCCGCCGCCAAAAAACCCGACAAGCCAACGCTTGACGATTTTGCTGGTTCCGATGCCTGCGCCAAGTGCCATGCAGAGCAATACGATTTATGGCGCCAATCGACGCACGGTCGCGCCGGCGGCCGGCCGAGTGCCAAGAATGTGATCAGCCCTTTTCGTGGAAAGTCGCTGCAGTATAAAGACGCCGAGGTGATTCCTGCAATCGATGGCCGGCAACGATACCAGTTCACTGTCAAACGCCGGGGATTTCCCGACGAAGCCTTCGAAGTGGCTGCCGTCATCGGCGGCGGTCATCTCCATGGCGGCGGCACACAAAGTTACTTTGCCGAATTTCCCGATGGCACGTTGCGTTTTTTGCCGTTTGATTTTAGCCGCCACAACAATGTTTGGTTCAGCCAGGCGCGCGCGAGCAAGGCGTGGATTCCGGTGAATCCGGATTTGTCTTTGGATGATTTGAATGAATGGCCGCCCGCGCGCATTCTCGGAACGGAAACCGATCTGCCGAATTGCCAAAACTGCCACGCCAGCCAATTGCTGGTCCACTATGATTTGCAACAGCAGCGCTATGTCACCGAATACAAAAGCCTCGACATTAACTGTGAATCGTGCCACGGCCCGGCGAAGCGGCACGTCGAGCTGGCGCGCGCTGATCGTCTGCAAGATGCGGAAGACATCGGCATGAAGCCGCTGGCGGCGCTGACGAAAGACGCCTCGCTGCAGATTTGTTTTCAATGCCATGCAGTGAAAGACGAATTGGCGAAAGGTTATTTGCCGGGGAACGATCTGAAGGAATACTACTCGCTAAAGCTGCCGATGCTGGCGGAGAACCCGCACCTGGCGGATGGGCGCGTGCGGGCATTCGCCTATCAGCAAAATCATTTGTACAGTGATTGTTATCTCAACGGCTCGATGACGTGCATCGATTGCCACGAGCCGCATTCGCAAAAGTATCGCGATATTTACGGCAGAGTTTTGCCCGGTCGATTTGACAACGGCCAATGTTTGGACTGCCATGCCAGCAAAGGCGAGTCGCTCGAAAAGCACACCCACCATCGGCCGGATTCACCGGGGAGTTTGTGCGTCTCCTGTCACGCGCCGTATTTGCAGCATCAGGGCATTGGCGCGCACGTGCGGTTTGCTCGCTCCGATCACTCGATTCCGATTCCACGGCCGGCGTT
>JBOHQZ010000411.1:0-6125 GCA_050732275.1 bacterium | reverse complement strand
CCACATCGGCATTTCATGCCGGAAGTGTAATGGGCACTGCCAGATTGAAATCGTCGATACCGGCAGAGGCTTCGAGACTGCGGAAGTTGTGGAAGGATTTGGTCTCAGCGGCGTGCGAGAGCGCTTGGCGCTGCACTATGGCAGTCATTATACGTTTGAGATGACAGCCAACTCCGGCGTGCGTATTTTGCTGCGCATTCCTCTTGATTCCTCAATTTGAAGCTGCGCCTTGTTCGTGTTGAAAAATACAATGACAAAGTTATGAGATATAAAACCATCATCATCGACGACGAGCCATTGGCGCTCCAGCGCTTGGAGAGATTGCTCCAGCCCTACGGCGATATCGTTGAAATCGTCGATCGCGCTACCTCCGGCCTCGACGCGGTGGAGAAGATCAATGCAGCGAAACCGGATTTGATCTTCCTGGACATTCAAATGCCCGAGCTGAACGGATTTGAAGTTTTGGATCGTCTCACCCACCTGCCCTGGATCATCTTTTCCACCGCCTATGACGAATATGCATTGAAAGCGTTCGAGACCAACTCGATCGACTATTTGCTCAAGCCGGTTGATCCCGAGCGGCTGAAGAAAGCATTGGAAAAATTGCAACGGCTCACCGGCGACGAAACCGACGCCTGGCGCGAGCAATTGCAAAAGCTGCTGGCCGGCATGAAAGCGCCCGCCGCCAAGCGAATTCAAGTCCGCATCGGCGACCATATTCGTTTCTTGAATCCGAAGGATATTTACTTTTTCCGCGCGGTGGACAAATACGTGGAAGCCCACACGTTCGATGAATCTTTTTTATTGACCGAAACCTTGAATCAATTTGAAGCCGATTTGCCTTCGGGAGATTTTGTCCGCAGCCATCGCTCCGCCATCATCAATCTGAATCATTTGGATGAAATCATACGCCAAGCGCCGGATCACTATCGCGCGCGCATGCGCGACAAAAAGAGAACAGAGCTGCCGGTGAGTCGCGGGGCCAAAACGAAATTGAGGTTGGTTTGAGTTGATATTTGCAAATCGCAACTTTTCTAAAAGTTTTTATTTTCCCCCTTGTTTTTTACCAATTATTTTCGTATGTTGCATAATCGCATCAAGGACGGGCCGCGAAAGGCAACGCCGCAAGGCAGCAGCCTCAGAGCGGCGGCATAAAACCGATGCGCGAGGTGGCGATTATTCCTTCGGGCGTAGCACACCGACAAAATATTTAGTGGCTTTTGCCGAAAATCTTCTCACTTCTCTTCTGTGCCTGACACTGATTCCGCCAAGCGGGATCAGCGGCTAAACCGCACCCTACCTTAACTGCCTTCGGCGTTGGTGGAAGATGTCGAGAGTTGACCTGAAGACAAAGAGATTCCCGGGCCACGGTAATTTTCTCTTTTTATTCGATTCCGGAAGACCGTGATCTCTTTGCACATTCTCTCCGCGAAGTTAAAATAAGGACATTTATGTCATTTCAACAATTCGGGCTACACCCCGATTTGCTCAAGGCAGTTCACCAACTCCGTTATCACGAACCAACTCCCATTCAACAACAAGCCATTCCCCTGGCGCTGACCGGCCGCGATCTCATTGGCTGCGCCCAGACCGGCACCGGCAAGACTGCGGCGTTTGCGCTGCCGATCTTGAATAAGCTGCACCCCAGCCGAGGCGGTAAAATCCGCGCGCTGATCTTGACGCCCACCCGTGAACTGGCGGCGCAGATCAACGAAGTTTTTCAAGGTTTGGCCGCGCACACGAAAGTTTATACCGCGGCCGTTTACGGCGGTGTCGGCAGTCCGCCACAGGCGCGCGCGCTCCGGCTCGGCACCGATGTCATCGTCGCCACGCCAGGCCGTCTGCTCGATCACCTCACCAATGGCGTTGGCCGTTTCGACGCGCTGGAGTTTCTGGTGCTCGACGAAGCCGACCGCATGCTTGATATGGGCTTTCTGCCGGATGTCAAGCGCATCATCGCGCGTTTGCCCCAAAAGCGGCAAACCATGATGTTCTCCGCCACCATGCCCAAAGAGATTCTCCAGCTCAGCCACCAAATTTTGCATGATCCGGCAACCATTCAAATTGGCCGCCAAGCGGCGCCCGCCGAGGGCGTGAGCCAGTCGGCTTATCCCGTGGCGCAACATCTCAAGGCAGACTTGTTGGTGGCGCTCTTGGAGACAATCGGAACGGAACATGGAGCCGCAGGCAACATGGAGTCCGTGCTGATTTTTGCGCGCACCAAAATTCGCACCGAGCGTCTGGCGCGCGTATTAAAACAGGGAGGTTTCGACGCCGCGCTCATTCACGGCGACCGCACGCAGGGCCAGCGCCTCGCAGCGCTTGAAGGCTTCCGTAATGGACGCTATCGCATTTTGGTGGCGACCGATATCGCGGCGCGTGGCATCGACGTCGACGGCATTTCGCACGTGATCAATTTTGACGTGCCGGTGACACCGGAAGACTACGTCCACCGCATCGGCCGCACCGCCCGCGCCAAAGCCGTGGGCGAAGCGCTAACCTTGGTGGCGCCCGGGGAAGAAAGCTCTCTTGCCGCCATACAGCAGTTGATCAAAACAAAAATCCCTCGCCAAACCGTGCCTGATTTCGACTACAGTCGTGTTTTCCTGCCGCGTCCGGAAGGACAAGGACGTCGAAAGAAGCGTTCGGAGTTCCGCGGGTCTAACGGACGAGCGAACAGCGGACACCGTGGCCGCACCCGCCGGGGTGCAGCCCGTCCGGCGTTTGCTTAAACTTCACTCGTCGTCAATACACAAATGTTTCTCACCTTTTACTTTCAGGATGGTTCGTATGAAGATTTTTGTCGGAAATCTCTCGCGCCGCGTTACGCAGGACACGCTGCAAGAATTGTTTGAAACGTTCGGGCAGGTCGCCTCGGCGGAAATTATCCGCGACAAATTCAGCGGTGAATCCAAAGGCTTCGCCTTTGTGGAGATGCCCTCCAAAAGCGAGGCCGAAGCTGCGATGACCGGATTAAACGGCCGCGAAGTCGATGGAAAATCATTGACGGTTAATGAGGCGCGCCCGCGTGAAAACGACCGGCGCGGCGGCAGCGGTGGCGGTGGCGGCTTCAATCGTCGTGGTGGCAGCGGTGGTAGCGGCGGTGGCTTCAGCAATCGCCGCAGTGGTGGCGGCGGTGGCGGCGGCCGGCGGTCATGGTAAGCGGCGCAGGAACGTTCTCCGAACGCAACTGTTAAGCGGTGCCTGGCGGGTTGCGCTGCAAAATCAAAAAGGAGCGTCCCGATTTCTCTTTTTGCTTATGGCAAAGAAAACTCGGGATGCTCTCCTTTCTCTTTTTGGGAATTAAACAACGTCGAATTTACATCGGAAAGAAAGGCATGACGAAAATCACTTTTCCCGGCCGAACCGGTTTCCATCAAGAGGTCAAACAACGCGTACAGCAATATTTTGCAGAAAATCGTCTTTCCCCACATGCCGACTGGCGCATGGTTTTAAAAACCGCCGTCATTCTGGCGTGGCTCGCGGCCTCTTACGTGCTCCTCTTATTTGCCACTTCCTCACTTATATTAGCCATCATTTCAGCCGTTGCCGTGGCGCAGGGCTTCGTGCTCGTCGGTTTTAATATCATGCACGACGGTGCGCACGGCGGCTATTCCAAAAGCAAGCGTCTCAACTGGATCATGGGCTTTACGCTCGATCTCATCGGCGGCAGCAACATGTTTTGGCGGCACAAGCACAACGTTCTGCACCACACTTACACGAACATCAACGAGCTTGACGACGATATCAGCATCGGCGGCATCATGCGCTTCAGTCCTGAGCAGTCTTGGAAACCCTGGCACCGGGCACAGCATTGGTATGCCTTCCCCGCCTACAGCCTGATGACGATGCTCTGGGTAACGTTCGGCGATTTTCGCAAATTCTTCTCCGGCCGCATCGGCGACTACAAGCTGCCGAAGCCTTCGGCTGGCGAGTCTTTTCTTTTCTTTCTCACCAAGTTTTTTTATTTCTTCTACATGCTCGTGCTGCCGATGTTTTTTCATCCCTTCTGGCACGTTGTCGGTCTTTTCCTCTTGGTTCACGTCGTGCTCGGGGCTACCATGGCTACCATTTTTCAACTGGCGCATGTCGTCGGCGACAATACCTTCCCCAGCCCCGATCCGCAAACCGGCGAGATCGACAACGAATGGGCGATTCACGAAGTGGAAACCACCGCGAATTTTGCGCCTAAGAGCAAGCTGGCGGCGTGGTACTGCGGCGGCTTGAATTTCCAGATCGAGCACCATCTCTTTCCGCGCGTTTGCCACATTCACTATCCCGCCATCAGCAAAATCGTCGAGCGCACGTGCAAGGAATTCGGCATTAAATACGTCTCGTATCCGACGCTACGCGAGGCTGTCGTTAGCCATTTGCGGTTTCTAAAAGATCTGGGGCGGAAAGAGCCAGAGCCTGTCGGAGAAGCCGTGATGAGCTAATGAGCGGGGCAAAAGACGAGGCGATGAGTTTTGTATGAATGAGCCTATCCGCGTTTTCATTGTGGACGATAATCGCCTGCTCCGGGAAGGCCTGGTTTCCATGCTGGCCGAGCAGGAAGAGATGACCGTCATCGGGGCGGCGGCCAGCGGCCGCAAGGCGATTGAACAAATCAAAGACCTGCACCCGGATGTGGCGCTCATCGACATCGGCATGCCGGGCAAGGATGGGATCGAAGTGACGCAAACGTTGCGTAAAGACTTGCCGGAGGTCAAAGTCGTTATCCTTGGCATGGTCGATTTGACCGATGAAATCATGGGGTGCATCGAAGCCGGAGCCGCCGGATATGTTTTGAAAGAAGCCTCATTTGACTCCCTGGTCGAAACCATACGATCGGTTCACCGCGGTGAATCGTTCGTTTCGCCCCAGATGGCGGCTTCGCTCTTTTCTCGTATCGCGGAGTTGGCCACCGAACGCCTGCCCCAAATTCCGCCGAGCGCCGTCAAGCTAACGGTACGTGAGTTGGAAATCGTTAATTTGATTGCCGACGGATTGTCCAACAAAGAAATTGGCAAGCGCCTCGCCATCGAAGCCCAAACGGTGAAAAATCACATCCATAATATTCTCGATAAGCTCCACCTGCACACCCGCCTCGAAGCGGTGGAATATGCCCGCGACAGAAAGCTGCTGAAAGAGCAGTAACCCCGACAGCTTATCTGTAGGAAATCCTCCACGATAGTACTAGGACTTTTTGCCCGTAAGTACCGGTACTTTTCCTCCAAAAATCCGCCAAAGGTTCACCATTTATATAGTCCCGCCTACAGACCTTTTTTGAACCCTTGGGTCTATTGTTTCCTTGCTCAGACTTGCCGATATTGCTAAGTGGTAGTTATGAAGGTTCAATCAAACAAGAGCGAATCAAGGAGCACAGCTATGAATTCCTTCGTAGGGTTTATCGTGATTGGGCTGGCTGTAGGCTGGCTGACAGGGCGGTTCTTAAAGAGCGGGTTTGGCGTTGTCGGAAACCTCGGGCTCGGAGTGTTGGGCGCACTGGTTGGAGGTTTTCTGTCGCGCTTGTTAGGCTTGTCGGCCGCGGATGGGGTGCTCGGCAGCTTGATCGTTGCGACCATTGGCGCCGTTGTTTTTTTGTTGGCGTTGCGCCAGCTCAAGAGAGCCTAGTGATTGCGCAAGGCAAAATGACCGCAAGAGAGGTTTTCATCGGTTTTAGAGTAATTGGATGGAAAGCAAAAAGGGCGGCGGTTGTCAATAGACTGCCGCCCTTTTGTTGAAGTTTTTTTTCAGACAGGAGCAAGTAAAATGGCCCGTGTTCTGGTTATCGAAGACGCGGCCGATCTGCGCCTGCTCTATCGGCTTGAGCTTGAATTGGAAGGGTATGAAATTATCGCAGTCGGATCAGGGAATGAAGGGCTGGAGGTTTTAGCCCGCGAAAAGATAGACGCCGTGGTGCTGGAATTTCTGCTGCCGCATTTTGGGGGACTGCAACTGATGGATGATATACTGTCACGGCAACGATATTTGCCGATCATCATCAATACTGGATACGATCAATTACGCCATGATTTCCATTGCTGGGGTGCAGAGGCTTTTAAGGATGCAAAACCGATGACAGACTCACTAGCTTTTATAGAAACTATGTTGGCGCAAAGCGTTTTGCAGCAAAGTGGTTATTA
>JBOHQZ010000410.1:0-6125 GCA_050732275.1 bacterium | reverse complement strand
ACTATCCTGCGGCCGGTGGTTACACGCTGAGCTTTTATGCGAAAGTTACCAGCGGCACGGCGCGCGTAGTGTGGCGCTTGAATGCAGCTAACGGCACGCCGGTTGAAAAAATCATTGACATCACGGCGCTCGCCACCGGCAATGTCTGGACGCCGTTTGTAATTGCGGCGAATAACAGTGGCATTACACCGCGCAGCTTGTCTTTCAAAACCAGCAGCGCGGGAAATTTTTTGATCGACGACGTCAAAATTTTTCGCAACACCGATGCAAATGGCCAGCTCGCCGTCAACTGGACCGTGGGTGACACGGCGATGACGCAGGTCGTGCATGCCGAAGCAAAAGTTGGAAGTATAACACTTGCCGGCTCGCCGGCAGCTTTCACCGCGACAGCAAGAGCGGGTGCAGCAAAGAAATTGGTCGCGGTCAGCGGCAACAATCAAAATGGCGGGCAGGATCAATTTTTGAACGCGCCATTGACGGTGCGCGTGAGTGATGATTACGTCAATGGCATCGCCGGCCGCAACGTGACGTTTACCGTCAGATCGGGCGATGCGAAATTGAATGGCAACGTGTCGAGCCTCAACGTCACCAGCGATGCCAACGGCTTGGCGAGAGCCAATTTGAAATTAGGACCGGCGGCGAAAGACACGATCAAAGTCGAAGCCAGCTCGACGGGATTGCAGTCAGTGATTTTCAAAGCGATTGCCGCAGTGCCGAGTCAGGTGACGAAAGTGGCCGGCGCGCCGACTTCCGGTTCGGCTGGCATTCGTTTGAGCAAACCGCTCATCGTCAAAGTTGCCGATGCGCTCGGCAAGCCGATTTCAGGTTATCCGGTGCAGTTCACGGTAACGCAAGGCGGCGGGAGTTTTAGCGGCAAAACGCAAGCGACGTTGCTCACCGATTCCACCGGACAGGCACGCGTATTTCCAGCGCTTGGCACCACGCCCGGCGCGCCAAATCGTTTCCAAGCGGTGATCAGTTACAACGGCCAAACTTTGCCGGCGCAGCCGATCGCGTTTGCAGTACGCGCTGTTGGACTGAAAGCGATGTCAACAGTTTCCGGCGGCGGCCAAACCGGCAACACCTGCGAGCCGCTGGCGCAGCCATTCAAAATCAAAATCGTCGACTCGCTCAACATTGGCGTGAAGGGACAGACGGTGAAGTTTTCAGTTACAGCGGGAGGCGGCAACTTCGGCGGCGTGAATATTAAAGATGTGTTGACGGACAGTTTGGGCATCGCGCAAGTGACGTTGATGCTCGGTGATAAAGCCGGCGCCAATCAGACGACGGCGCGGCGCGAGCCGGCTTTGTCCGGTTCGCCGCAAACATTTGCGGCGACGGCCCAGCTTGGCAAAGCTGCAGTATTGCGCAAAGTTTCCGGCGACAGCTTGACCGGAGCAGTGAATGCTGTTTTATCCATGCCGTTGGCGGTGCGCGTCACGGATAAGTGCGCCGCCAATGGCATCACCGCGATCCCGGTGACGTTCATCGTGAAAGCCGGCGGCGGCAAAGTGAATGGCAAGGACACCGTAACGGTGATGAGCGGCAGCGATGGCAAGGCGCAAGTATCGTGGAAGCTCGGGCTGTCGGCGGGCCTATTCAACAACCGTGTCGAAGTAAAAGCTGCATTCAACAACACACCGCTTGCCAATTCACCGGCGATTTTTGTGGCGAGCGCCACGGCAGGCGGTGCCCGCGCGATGAATATCCGCGCTGGAAATCGGCAGAATGGCCGTGCTGGCGAAACGCTGACGAATCCGCTGGTAGTGCGAGTGATCGATGGGCCTGACGGCACCGGCAATCCGGTGCCCGACCATCGCGTGCGTTTTACGATCACACGCGGCGGCGGCAAATTCACGACGGGCAGCAAAGACACGACGTTGAACACCGACGCGAACGGCGATGCGAAAATTTTCTGGTCGCTTGGCGGCGCGGTCGGCACCAACGCGCAAGAGGTACGCGCCACTGCCACCAACAGCGGTGGCGGCAATTTGATCAATTCTCCGCTCGTGTTCACGGCCAATGTGAACGGCAGCGATCCGAGCGCGGAAGGCTCGGTCTTCGAAGTGAATAGCTCGGTGCCGGTGCCGGCTGATGGCGAGACCAAGTGCAAAGTCACGGTTTACGTGCGCGACCGCTTTGGCAATCCGGTGCGCGGCCTCGCCGTGACGTTCTTTGTTTCCGGCGGACCGAATGTCATTGACCAGCCGGCCGCTTTGACCGACTCGTTGGGAAGAGCGGTGTGCCAGTTCTCATCAACCCGCGCTGAGGTGAAAAACGTCACCGCCAAAATTATCGGCGGCATCGATCTGACGCGCGGAGCAACCGTGACGTTCATCCCAACGCAGGCGCGCAACATTTCATTAGTAACAGGCAACGGCCAGGCGTGCAACGTCAAAGCCGCGCTGCCGAATCCGTTGAAAGTCAAAGTCGGCGACCGGTTCAGCAACGGCGTTCCCAACCACGAAGTGAAGTTCATCGTCAAAGGTGAAGGCCGCATCTTGGAGAGCGGCCCCATCAAGACCGATGGCAGCGGCGTGGCGAGCGCGCGGTTCGTTGCCGGCGCGAGCACCGGCCAAATTCAGATTTGGGCCGAATCGCCCGGCTTGACCAACTCGCCAGTGATTTTCGTAGCGACGGTGACGCAAACGCCGGCGCAACGGATGCTCGAAGTGAGCGGGACGGCGCAGCGCGGCCCCGTCAATCAAATGTTGCCGGAGCCGCTGGTGGTGCGCGTTACCGATGGATTCGGCCGTCCGGTTTTTGGTGTGCCGGTCAAGGTGCAGGTGACTTTCGGCGGCGGCAGCGTCTCAAGCGCAGGCGGCAGCTTTAGCAGCGACGAGCTGGGCGAGGTGCGCGCGCGCTGGCGCCTCGGTCCAGCCGCGGGCGTCAACACCCTGCGGTTTGAAATCGATGGCCTCGCCGGATCGCCGATTGATTTTCGTGCCGACGCGACTTCGGACGTGGCGGCGATTTTGACGGGGACCAATTGCGGCAGCGTTTCCGGGCCGGTGGGCGGCACGACACCGCAGCCATTGACGGTGCGGGTGACCGATGTAAGCGGCAACGGCGTGGATAGTGTGGACGTGCTCTTCGAGCTGTTGCAAGGCACCGGCTCGTTTTCGTCGCGCGATCAAATTCGCGTCGTGCAAATGACAACAGCGAACGGCGGCTTAGCCTCCGTGCCGGTCACATTTGGCAATGAGTC
The DNA here is from genome assembly GCA_050732275.1 of bacterium. GTDB lineage: Bacteria > Zhuqueibacterota > Zhuqueibacteria > Zhuqueibacterales > Zhuqueibacteraceae > Zhuqueibacter. The sequence goes on along the minus strand of JBOHQZ010000410.1, from coordinate 2,917 downwards.
CGGCTATCGCCGCGTGCGGGTGAGCGCTGAAGGTTTGAGCGGCTCGCCGATGATCTGCCAAGTTTATGGCCGGGCGCTGGCGGCGCAAACGATGGAAGCCATTCCGCGCACCAACGATCAACGCGGCACCAAAGGCAAGCCGCTGAATTTCCCATTGCAGGTTTTGGTGAAAGACCGGCTGAGCAATCCGGTGCCGAATGAAAACCTCAGCTTTTTGATCACGGCGGGCGGCGGCGATTTCAACGGCACGACGCCGTTTACGGCGCGAACGGACAGCAACGGTATTGCTTCGGCAACGTGGGTGCTCGGCCGCTTTGCCGCCGCCAACGAAGCGACGGTGGTACGCAACGGCTTGTTGCCCTCGACGCTAGTGTTCAAGGCGACGGGCTTTGACAACAATTTTCCGGTTTTTGCGGAGGCGCCGGATCGCCGCGTGACCGAAGGCGATGTGATCGAGTTTCAGGTGAAAGCCACTGATGCCGATGGTGAAGCATTAAAATATGGCGCCAAGAATCTGCCGGCCGGCGCGCAGTTCGATTCGCTCGGCACGCAGGTTTTCCGTTGGGCTACCGATCCGAACAGCGCGAGCCGGTATGAAGTGAGCTTTTTCGCGCGCGATCCGCGCGGCGGCGCCGACGAAGCGTTGGTCGTCATCGAGGTGAAAAATCGCAATCAACAGCCGATCATTTTTAACCGTATTCCTGCTGGCAACAGCAGTCCCTCGCTCCCGGACACAACGTTGGAGATCATCAACGGCGTGGGCACGATGCTGATGCGTGTTAACGCCACCGATCCGGACGGCGACGTGTTGAGCTATCGCTGGTTCATCAACGGCAAGTATGCCGGCTCGGCGACGAATACGTTTTTCTTCCGCAGCGCCGAGCGTTTCAACTACGTTGAGGCTCTCGTCTTCGATCAGGAAGACACCGCCCACACGCAATGGATGATCAAAGTGCCGGTGGAGTTGAGCGGGTTGAGCGCTGTTTTGGAAAACGGCATCGCCGGCGCCAAGCAAGTCAGCTTGCGCTGGAGCACCGCTTCGGAAACAAACCATGCCGGTTTCAACGTGCTCCGCAGCCAGAGCAGTGCGGGACGCTATGAAAAACTCAATCGCCAGCTCATTCCGCCGCGCCACGATGGGCAATATATTTTTGTCGATGACAACGTCGAAGCCGGCGGCCGCTATTTTTACAAATTGCAAGACGTCGATCTGCAGGGCAATGTGACCGAGCACGGCCCGGTGGCCATCAATGTTGCAGCGCCGCAGAGTTATGTTTTGCAGCAGAATTATCCAAATCCATTTAACCCCACAACGCAGATTGGCTACGAGCTGCCTAAGGCCGGCCAGGTGAGCTTGATCATTTATAATTCACTCGGCCAGGAGGTGCGGCGTTTGGTTGACAAGCAGCAAGCTGCCGGTTATCATCACGTAACGTGGAACGGCCGCGACCAAAGCGGCAAACCCGTGCCTTCGGGAATTTATCATTATCGTTTGCAAGTGGGAGATTTCGTGGCGACGAAGAGGATGTTGATGGCGAAGTAAGTTTGTAGTAACGCCTTTAGGCGTCAATATTGCAGATTTTAAAAATGCTTTGCCGCCGCAATATTTTTTTGATCCCCTGATTCCGACGCCTGAAGGCGAAACTACAAACAATTGATCTTTTAAATTTACAAAACACCACCGTCTATTTAGTTTAGTGAGGAAGCCATGCAAAATTTTTACGATTCATCCTGCGCTGAGAGGAGGGCTTTTTTTTCCAGCTTTGCCGTTTTTAGCACGCTGCTTGTTTTATTTTCCGTCGCGATCCTTTATGGTCATCCATCCAGCCCTGTGGCGCCTCCACCCCCGGCGCCCAGCGGCTTGACGGCAACCGCCATCAGCAGCGCTCACATCGATCTCAACTGGACGGACAATTCAAACAGCGAAACCGGCTTCAAAATAGAAATCAAATTCGGCGAATCCGGCACTTTTACACAAATTGCGACGGCCGGCGCGAATGTGACAAGCTATTCGAGCACGGGGCTCCAAACGAACACCGAGTATTTCTATCGCGTGCGCGCTTATAATGCTGGCGCTAATTCGGCCTATTCCAATGTAGCCAACGCCACGACTCTGCCTGATATTCCCGCAGCGCCAACTGACCTGACGGCAACCACGGCGAGCAAGACCCAGATCAATCTCATGTGGTCGGATAACTCGAATGACGAAACCGGCTTCAAGATCGAGCGCAAGGTCAGCTCGGCAGCGGCGTATACTCCGGTTACATCGGTAGGCCCCAATGTGACGAGTTTTTCGGTCACGGAATTAAGCCCGGACACGAAGTATGCCTTTCGCGTACTGGCTTACAACACGGGCGGCGATTCGGATTATTCCAACAGCGTCGAGGCCAAGACGCTGCAGAATTTGCCGGCGGCGCCGGGAAATTTGACTGCAACCGCGATAAGCGCCAATCAAATCAAACTCTCGTGGGCGGACAACGCCGGCAATGAACTCGGCTTCAAGATCGAGCGCAAAAAAGGCGAGGCTGGAATTTATACGCAAATTGCGACGGTTGGCATAAATGTGAAGAGCTATTCCAACACCGGTTTAAGCCCGAACACCAACTATTTTTATCGCGTGCGAGCTTACAATACCGGCGGCCATTCGAAATATTCGAGTGAAGCAAACGCTCAAACACTGTCGAACGCCCCGACGGCGCCCGGCAACTTGACCGCTGCTGCCGCAAGCAGCAAAAAGATCGTTCTGGCCTGGGCGGACAACGCCGGCAATGAAAACGGCTTCAAGATTGAACGCAAAAAAGGCGACGCCGGAACTTATGCACAAATTGCCAATATCAGCGTCAATAAAACGGGCTTTGTCGACTCCAGCCTGATTGCCAACACGAAATATTTTTACCGCGTGCGCGCTTACAATGCG
>JBOHQZ010000409.1:0-6133 GCA_050732275.1 bacterium | reverse complement strand
TTGGGCCGCGCGGCCGGACGGCTGTTGAGCAATTGCTTGAGACAGGCGGTAATCGCTTCGCCAGATACAGGTTTGGCCGCAGGCGCCGGTGTTGGCGGCGCCACCGGCTCAACCGGTGCGGGCGCAATAAATTGTGATTCCACTTTTGGTGGTGCTGCCGGTGGCGGAGCAATTGGCGCACTCGGCACTGGCGAAGGCACAAAAACTGGCGGTGTCATAACCGATGGCGTACTCGTCGCCGGCATCGCCGGAGAAATATCTATTGGCGGCATAGTTGGCGAAGGCGCAACCGGCGCGATTGGCTCTTTCGCTATCACCGGCGGTGCAATTGGCGGAGGCAACGTGACCGGTTCGCTCGGCGCGACAATTTTCGGCGCTGGCGGCACAATCTCGATCACTTCGGTTTTTGCTTCCGACAAGGGCGTTGCAATCGGCAGAGTTGTTTCGTGTATCAGTTCGGGGGCCGTTTCTTTTGACTTCGCACTGGAGATTGGCGCAGCCACGGGCTTCCCAAATGTCTCGCTCTCCGCCGCCTTCTCATTCTGGGAAAGCGGAATGAACTCGTCGATAATTTCCAACTCCGGCACCGAGGGCGGGGGCGCGACCGGTTTTTTATCCACCGGTTTTACCGTTGGCGGCGCTGGCTCAGCCTTGTCGATCTTCGCCTCAACTTTCGGAATCGGACTTGTAAGTGGCGGCGGCGCCGGTTCTGCCGGCTTATCGACGGTCACGGGCGGCGGCGCGGTTGGTCTTTGCATCAACGCGCTCAAATCTATCGGCAACCGCTCCGGCTCCGGCATTTCTTCTTTGAAGGGATCGCCGGTTTTCTCGGTGAGATCGATTTTCACTGGCGGCCGATATCCGATTTTATCCGACACGTCGCGTGATTTATCAAGAAGATTTGGGGCCGGCTCTTCCGGCGGTGCATCTTCGCCAAACGGCTCGAGATAAATAGGCGCTTCGCCGATCTCACCGACTTCGTCATCAAACACTTCCGGCGGTGGCGGAAATTTCGAGATCGGCGGCTCGAGGCTTTTAGCCGGCTCGCGCGAGGGTTTGGGAAAATCCGTCTTAGGTTTGCTCTCGGGTGGCGCAAACGAGGCCGAATCCGGAGCGCGAAAAGTTTGGGGCCGCGATGTCAGCGGTGGAGTTGGCGGCGTGGGCGTTGGGCGAAAGGGCGGCGGCGTTTCTCTGGGCGGCGTTTGTCGGGCAACGGGCTTGGCCCCGCGATTGTTGCCGAGGCCATACTGTTCCATGATTTTGGGTTCGGCAATCGAGGTTACCATGTCGCTGAGTTCTTCGTCGCCCGCCATTGCGGTTTTGGTCGGCTTGATGAAACCCTGCTGGTACAGCTTCACCAGCCGCTCGAGCGTTTTGATGTCGTCGTACGTGCTCTCGTCGATGATCTGCAAAATGTCGCGCTTGCCGTCGACCAGCGCGATGAACTTCGCCACGTCGGTGGTCAGCTCGCGCTTCTGAATGATGTTGCGAAATGTCTCGGTGGTGACGAAGGTGGTTTCCGGCGAGGGCAGCATTTTGAACAAACGCTCGCGCTCTTCCATGCGCTTGAAGCCCTGCAGCAGCAAGCCGAGGTTGCTCACGGCAATCTCGTCCGGCACGCTGATCTCCTTGAACGTCATGGTGAAATGGCCGCGCTTCCAGGGCAGCATTTGGTAAACGGCTTTTTCAGCGTGCAAATTTCCGAGCGAGGCGTTGATCACCGCGCCGTCGCGAAAATAAATCTCGCCGCTGCGGTTGTTGGCGTTGTACAGCGTCAAAATGCCGGTCTTGCGCTCCATGCCGAAATTTTCGATGAGATCGATGACGCTGAACTCTTCCAGCCGGCCGGCGAGCTTGCGGTTGGATTCGATTTCTTCCTCGCGGATGCGCTCCATGCGGCGCAGGATCATGCGCACGCGCGCGATGACTTCCTTGACGTGCAGCGGCTTGATCATGTAATCTTTGACGCCACCGCGCAAGCTGCGCACGCGATCCTGCAGCTCGCGGCGATTCGTCAAAAACATCAACGGAATCGACGAGGTGACGGGATCGGCTTTCAATTTCTCGAGCAATTGAAAGCCGTCGAGCTTGGGAAGATTGACTTCCGAAAGAATGAGATCCGGAACGTCGGAAGAAATTTTTTGCCAGGCTTGCAGGCCGTCCGACGCGACGATCACTTCAAAGCCGGAGGCCTCGAGGCTTTCGCGAAGAATCTGCAGATTCTTCGGGTCGCCGTCTGCAACAAGAATAGTAGGATTGTCCATGAGTCCGCCGCAAATTTGCCGTTTCCTGTTAATACCCCGATTTTGCACCGTAGAGCCAAAATCACCCTCGATGAATTTTCACAATCAAAGGGATTTCGGGGTTTGACTTTTGTATGAGCAAAATGAAGGTACAAAAAATTTAGGAGGTGAGATAAAACAAATTGCACATTTTATGCCTTCAAATTTTTACAAATTTGAAAAACACGAAATGACAACTTTTAATATCCCGCCTCCTGGTCAAACCAATATACAGGAAATCTCACCACCAGTCAAGTTTTTTTTCAAGGAAAAAATAAGGGCGCGCCAGGCGGATTATAGCTTGATTTGGCTCAAGTTACTCCTGGCTGAAAACATGGGAGGTAACGGACCTCAGAAGCGCTGTTTTCGGCTTTAAGATCCGGCGGGTACGGAAACGGCTAGTGCCGCCGCCAAGCATTGGGCAAAAGTATGCGTTTAGCGGGCTGCCTCGGAGTGCAAAACTAAAGCTTTGCACTCCGAATTCACTTAGCTAAATTTATACGTACAAAATATTCGGCGACAGCTTCACTCGACCGGCTTCCGTAAAGCTGGAAAATGGAGGAAAGACCACATTGCTTGGCGTGCAAACGGCACCAATAACTAGTGGTGCCGTCCGGCAAATGTCGTCTTCACCGCACCTCACACAAACGCACAGCGCCAACGGTTGATTTGACCGGCTGTCCGCCGGGTCAAGCTTGTTCGGCTTCAGCGAGCTTTTGCGCCATATCGACCACGGCAGGAGAAACCTCCTGCTGGATTTCACGATCGAGAATGACGTAATACAACTCGATCAGGCCAATGCGCCGTTGGCAAGTATCGCAGACCAAAAAATGCTCTTGAAACTGCTCGAACAACTTACGGTCGTGGTGCGCCGAAAGCAGGATATATTCCAACAGCCCACCATCCGGGCAGCGCTCTTCAATTACCTCCCAGGAATGTACCTCATCTCTCCGAAAGCGCGACAGGTTGTTTTTCATGCTAATGTCGTGAAAAGTTAGGGATTGCGGCGATTTTCCATATCACCGAGAGACCACTCCCCTACGGGCGTAGCCCGCACGCGGCGCCGTCCATTGGACAACGCCCGCAAACCTGCGGCTCTGCAGGCTCGCCCCGATGGCCGCTTTCTCCGGCCCGCGCCCAACCGATTCTTGGCAGCAGCGCGGAGAGCAAAGCGTGCCGACCTCTATAGCGGTCTGTCAGCTAAGGAAGCCTTTTTAAAATCACCTATTACATACCGGCAATCCCTAGATTTCACGGAAATTCATCCCACTTTTCCCTTGCACTTTTTTGAAAGAGGGCTGAAACATTTTCGTAATTTCAGAGTAGGTCTTTGAGCAGCTCGCGGAACCATTTTTTGGTCAATTTGCCGAGATACTCAAAAATCGTGCGCTCTTCGTCACGATACCGGCGTTGCGTCAAATCCGGAATGTATTTGCGCAGGTGCCGAAAGTAGGATTCGATCTTTTTGCTGTGGGTAATGTCTTCGAGCACGTCGGCCAGCGTTTTGAAATAGATATCCCCTTTTTCGGTGGAGACTTTGCCGCTGGCGACGTATTGGCTGTGAATTTTCTGCCGGACGCGGTGGAGAACTCGCTTTTTGGCGCGCTCGATTTCTTTCAACCGCACGTAGTCGAGCGGCGACACGTCTTCAATTTGGGCGATCAGCCGCGTGCGCACCATCTCGAGATTGGTGTGGCGAATCAGGCGGGCCACGACGTCCGTCGGCAGGAAATTTTGAAAGCGCTCGTCGGTTTTCACCACCGAGAGCATTTTGCGTATGGTCGTAGAAACGTGGTCTTTGGCCGTGTAGAGATCCAGATAATGGTTTTTGAGGGTTTTTTCCGGAATGCTGGGCTTGCTTTTGCGCAGGTAAAACAACTCGTCATCCGTCAGCTCGTTGGCCTTGATCGCCTGCACGGCAGTCACCGGCTCGGGCTGAGAGGAATCTTTCATGAAAGCCGGCACCTTCGCCGCAGCGATTTTCTTTTTCGCGGCTTCGGCGTGTACGGCAATGCGCGAGCCGGCGCCGTGGCGCAGAAAAATATACTCGCGCCCCATCTCGCGGAAAATCCCCAAATCTCTGGCGTTTTTCACCGCTACCCGAATATTGCGAATGATTTTCGCTCCCTCCGGATCCCGCTCCTTGAAAATGCGGGACAACTCCTGCTTGGTCTTTTTAATGACCAACCGGCGGAGCATGATCAACAGCTCGACATCGTTCAGCTCGCCGCGCCCGTCCAGATACGGCCCGAAATACCGGCGCAATTGCACGAACTCGTTCGCGTCGTTGCGCATGAACAAACCGGCCACACAATCGATGGCCATGTCTTCAAGCTCGCCGCTTTTGCCGCGGCGTTCCCAGCGAATGTGTTTGCCGATCACTTCCTGGTATTTCAGATAGCTGAGGGAGATTTTCTGAACCAGATTAATGAATTCGACGAGCTCCCCTTGGGAGTATCCCCCTTGCACGATCCTCGGAACAAGGTAGGAAAGTCTTTTGGCGTCCATCTGATGCGTCTCAAAGTTGCGTGAACAACCCCTGTGGATTCGTAATGCGCGAATTCGCCAACCGACTCCGATCTTCCTTAATCTTCCTTATAAGAAAGCCGGATATAAACGATCCGCACAAGGTTAATTATAAACGCAGTTCCAATTTGCAAACTGCATACCACCTCGGCAATTTTTCCGCAGTATTTGAAGCTTCATTTATTTGGATTTAACGCGAATTTTTGCGGGGAGCCAATGCTTCAGGATGGCAAAAGCGAAAGAAAATGTCTTACGGTGAGACAATGTTTCCGCTTGATACTCAAACTAAGATTGTAAACATTCTTTAACATACACACAAAACCCACAGATTGCTGAAAAATAAATAGCGCAATTAAGATTTTTATATGGTGGTGACTCGAGGCGCCCCGAAAACAGCAATCACGGTTTTGTTATTGTGGCATGACAAAATCATTCCCCTCGTTCGGCCACCGCGATCGCGTCTTGATGGTATCCGGCCACACCACGAAACGCTCTGCCGGCAAAAAAGGAAAAGCCGCGCCAAAGTCGTAACGTCCATTCCGGTTCGCGTCGCGGAATCCCCCAAGCTGATAAAGCCCCGGCAAAATATGCTCGAAACGATAAGCCCCCGGTTCTGGCAAGGCCGCATTGTATACCGGCCCCGAACTTGATGGCGCTCTCGGCGGCGCGCCCGCTCCACTCGCGCTCGCGCCAACCTGCCGCAGAGTAAGATGCACAGTTCCGGTTGCATCCGGCTGCGCATCTGTAATCTTTCCACTAATAGCCGTCAGGGTGTCCGCATTCAGCGTCCAAAAAGTTATTTTCCCCGTCGTATCAAAAAGCGCGTTGCCGCTCGCGTCAAATATCGAATCCGCCAGAATCGTCACCACGTACTGCGTCCGGCTTTGCCACAGCGTGTCTGGTTGAAATCGAAATTGAAAAGGATTCAGCCACTCGCCTTTGCCCGGCACGGAATTGCCGCTCGCGTTCTGCACTTGTAACGGCCACGCAGCAGTCGCGGTTTTCTTGGGAATATTATTAATGAGAGCCAATCCGTTTGACATCATCTCGGAAAAGATCATTTCAACCGTGGAAGTGACAGGCACATTGCGGCTGCTATCCGCCGGCGTAATTTTCACCAAGCGCGGCCGCGCCGTGTCCGGCTTTGCGCTGCCGGTGAACTCCATTTGCCGCGAAAGTGAATCGAGCGGATTGCCGGCGGCATCAATAATCTGCTCTAAAAAAATTTTATAGCTTGCAGCCTGCTGCGGCTGGATGAGCACATGAACTTGCTGCGGATCAAGCGGATGCGGCGCCGCGCCCAAAACCCGCAGCGACTCTCCGGC
>JBOHQZ010000408.1:0-6133 GCA_050732275.1 bacterium | reverse complement strand
TTCTTTGCAAAAAAGCAAAGAATTTTAGCTCACGGAATAGAACTCACACGGAAGCAAAAAGTTTTTATAATTCATTTCCGTGAGTTGTTCCAATTCCGTGAGTGATTATTTTTGGGCATTTTAGCGGGCGTTTGCTACAAAGGTCTTTGCGCAATACTGCAGCCAATTTTGTTCAAGATCTTTTGCGCTTATCCCCAACGCTTCGTGACAAGCCTGCGCCAACGTGGCCGGCTTGCCGAGTTGCAGCAACAACGCGGCGATTTGAGGCGGTTGAAATTTCTGTTCTAAAAATCGGCCGAGATGATAAAGCTGAAAATACAAATGTTCATTTTCCTCCCGGCTGTTTATCTCTTGCAAACGATTCTCCAATTCATGCCAAATTAAATGATCGGTTTTGGCTGTTTGCGAAGCCGGTTTGCTCTGGCTTTCTTTATTGAAATTTCCATTAGAATATCGGGGCTTGAGAAACTCAATCTCGCCGGAATTGTAAATCGCCAGCGCTTCGTAAAGCCACCTCGGGCCATTGCCTTTGGCGTGCTCGTCCACAAGCTGGTGCATCAGCTCATGGCGAAGCGTAGTGGCAAGAATCCCCCGCTCGCGCAGCACACGCACCGGTTGCAGATGAATGACGCGATCCCGATAAATCGACGACTGCCACCACGGCCGGCCAGTGCGCCGGCAAAATTCCGCGGTCGTTGCACTCAAGCGAATTTCAACCGGCGACGACGATGTGAGATGATACTTCTCCATTAATTCTTTGCGGGCATCCACTGCCAGAGCCAAAACCTCTTGAGCCTCCGATTCCAGACGTTTTTCGTCAAATCGAACAACCACGTTGTTTTCGGCAAGCTGATACTTGGCTTCTTGAAGAGAAAATAGCAATGCCAAGATCATGGGAAAAATGCGAGAAGCGATTAGCATTGATTCTGCTTAAGTTTTTGGTATCCGGATTCACCGAATCCTATGGACGCAGTCGCCCGGATGTTCCGATAAATCGTATTAACATTTAAAATTTGAATCTTAGACACTATAATGATCCGGACGATTCGGCAAATCCGGATACCTCCCAAAAGTATATAAATCGTCCGGATGCCAAAGTCAATTAATTTTTCCGGCCAAGTTAACGCTTGCATTTTTCCGGCTGAGTTCGTAATGTGTAAAGATGCCAGATTTCCCCCGACTTGTCGTGGCGAATGCCGCCGGCGAGATTTTTGATTTGCCGGATTTTCGCGCGGCCGGACGCAGTGGCCGAGAAATTTATCCGCTCGACCCCGCTGTGTTAATTCCGCTGCCGGAAAGCAGCCGGCTTTATTTTCTGCCGCAGCGCGCTCCTCTCGGTTTTGCCCGAAAAGATCGCATTGCCCCGCGCCGTCTCGGTGATTATACGGCGGTCGCCGCATTTTTGCCACCGGGCTACACAATTTTTTCGGTGGCGGCTTATCATCGCCAGAGCGACGCGCCGTTATTGCCGATTTATGCCTATAGTGCCGTCTGTTGGTATCGCGGTCGATTTCACGTTCCGGCCCGGCGCGTTGATGACGATGTGAAGCACGACCCCGCGCAATTTCCGCTGGGAAAAATCAAAAGGTTGGTGGCGCAGCGCCGTCAGCAATTTCCCAACAACCGGCTGATCTCGCATCACGGCAGCAACTGCGCTTTGCGCTACGGCTGTCCGAATGCGCAAAATTTTTTTCTGAATCGCTGGGAGGCGCCGATCGCGGTTTCGGGAGCTTGCAACGCCGCCTGTGTTGGTTGCATTTCCGAGCAGCCGCCGGATACGGTGCAATCGCCGCACGACCGTCTCGGCTTCATCCCGACGGTTGATGAGATCGTCGAGACGGCGGTTCCGCATCTCGAATCCGCGCCTAACGCCATCATCAGCTTTGGCCAGGGCTGCGAAGGCGAGCCGCTTTTGCAAGCGCCGCTCATTGCCGCCGCCATCAAAAAGATTCGCCAACAGACAATGCGCGGCACGATTCATCTCAACACCAACGGCAGCCGCCCGAAAATGGTATCGCGCCTCATCGACGCCGGCTTGAATAGCATTCGCGTTTCGTTGAACAGCGCCAGAGAGAGTATTTATTCCGCTTATTATCAGCCACGCGCTTATTATTTTAGCGAGGTGGCGGAGAGCATCCGCCTCGCGCGGCAGCATGGCCTGTGGGCGTCGATCAATTATCTCTCTTTTCCCGGCGTGACCGATGATGAGAATGAATTTGCCGCGTTGTCAAATTTGATTGAATCCACCGGCCTGCAAATGATCCAGTGGCGCAATCTCAACATCGATCCGGACTGGTATGTGAACAGTATCGACCTGCCTGCTGCGACAACGACGCTGGGCATGCCGCGGCTGCTGCAAAACGTTCGCGAGAAGTTCCCCGAGGTGCGCTTTGGATATTTCAATCCGCCGGTGGCCGGCAGACCGTGAACGGTGGTTGGTTTTCAACACCAGCACGAGCAAGGCTTGCAGAAGATTCACTTCAGAAAGTTCTCGCACTTTAAGAATTTTTTCCTTGCTTTTCTACCATTGAATTTCTATATTCACGCTGAAGTCTTTGGCTGAGGCGGGGCTTTCCTTAAATGAGCGACAGTTTATTCACGCCGCTAATGGTCTTCTATTCGGTGCTGTATCGGACAGGAGTGTCCAAGGCATTCAAAGGGATTTGAGGCCCGTGTGTCAATATTAGTGCACACGACCAGAATTATTTTACAAAAGCCTGCAGCATATGCCGCCATCCCGCCGTTGCCGTCATGCCTCGACATGCTTGCCCGAAATAGTATTCAACTCACACTATAAAAGACAAAAGTTGTAAACGGATGAAGCGGATTGAACAGCCGTTAATCTTGACAAACAAACTCTTGAAAGCAGCTTTATCAGCGCCATCCGCTTACAAAAGTAATAGCTGAATTGTTGCACTTTCAAGACATTCACCTTTAAGCGAGGTACGGATATGAATCCTTCGACGCAAGACTTTCACGTTGCCATTAAGCGAGGTGCGGATATGAATCCTTCGACGCAAAACTATCGATTTGCCATCGATGTCGAGGCGCGCAAACGGAGACGGGTTGCGGAAGCCGAGGTGCAGCACCGCAAGCAGTTGAAACAACGCGCCGATGAATTGACCGGTTACGAGAAACGTCTTAAGTTCATCCATGACGAAGTCGAAGCCATGGAAAAGCTCATTGATGAACAAGCGCCACCGCCGGAGAGCGAAGTGCGCGCGCGGCTGATGAAAGGATTGGTTTATTGTTGCATCTTCGGTTTGTTTTTTATCGGCGCCTGGCGCTTGATCAGTTGGGCGCTCGAGGTGGTCATGTATAATTTAGCGCTTTTGGAAAGGCATGTATTCGCCGTGGTTTTTGCGTTGGTGCCGACCATGGGCGTGCATTTCTATGTAACCAGGTTTTTTGGTGTGGGCGAAGATGGACGGCCAAAATTCCCCAAGCCATTTTTTCCCATCCTTCTAGTGATCATACTCATTAGCATGGTGGCTTGGGCCAAGCTGCGGAGCGATTATCAGGTTGCGATGGTGCAGAATGATGCGGCCCAGTTGATCGGCGATAGGGCGCAGAATGCCGCGCAAGCCGCCCAACAACTGGAAAAGACCGTGGCGCTTGGGCATGTATTCTGGGCGATTGCCATCGAAGGCGTGGCGACGGTGGCCGGCAGTTTTGGTTTTTCTCTGCTCTTTTTCAATTGGCCAAAGTGGTCGGTATACCGGCGCTATGGGAAGCTGCGCAAGCGGGAACTCGAGCTGCAAATACTATTTGATTCACGGACGGATTTCACCAATGGAATTCTCGAGTAAATGAATTTCGATAAGGAGAAATACACGATGCGCAACCTCAACACCGCTGCAACGAAACGAAACTGGCTTTTGGCGCTGGCTGCGATCATGATCGGGCCGTATTTTATTGCCTCTGCATTCAGCGGCAAACCGGCCTCGCCGTCAAGAGCCTTGGTGGTCATTAAGGATTTGACCTCGAGCACGCCGGGCGAGCAGGATAGCTTGAATAACGCCTTCATCAGCACTTTGCTCAGCCAATCGAGCGCTGGCGATGAAGTTTATGTGACAGGGATTACCGATGCGAGTTTTTCCAAGCCGCTGGTGATTTTGCACGGCACGTTGCCGGATGATCGGCATCCGCTGAAGCCGAAATTGTTGGCCGCGCAGCAAAGCATTATTTCCGAATGGAAAAGCAAAAGCCGTTATTCGGCGCGCCCTTACAAGGCGAGCGATGTTATCGGAGCGATTTATCATGCCTCGCTACTTTTGCGTAGCAAGAGCGCGGAGAAATGGATAGTCATCTTGAGTGACATGCGAAATTCAACGAAAGAGCTGGATATCGAAAACACGCCGGAGATTGACCGCGAGAAAAGCTTGAACCAGCTTGGCGCGAACGGGTTGATTCCCAATTTAACCGGGGTCAACGTGGCGGTATTGAGCGTTCATACCACCGGCAAAGCCATTAGCCCAATTTATTATCAGAGCCTTGAAAACTTTTGGCGGGGTTTTTTTGAAAAGGCGCATGCCGAGGTGGTGGCGTATCAGGCAGACGCGAGCTGGCTTCCATTCAATCGGATGAAAGCTCAATTCTGACGCACCACTTACCCCTACTTATCCTTGGTTCCTACCCTAATAAGCTAGCAATCCCTCTGCATTTCTTTGAGAAAATACCATCCGGACGCTTTGTCATACGCGATTCTGGCGAGTTCACGAAGCTCGGCGTCCGGATGGTCTACAATTGAGACAATACATAAGCTGTAAATTTCGGCTTGCTTTTGGCGGAAATGTTTCGTATAAAATCGTGTATTATACAAGTCCCTTCAGCGCGCCGGCGTCGGCTTATTGCTTTATTCCGGGGCCTTGCATGCCAAGCTTTACGTGCAGGATCGCCTATTCAGCAACATTGGCTCGCTCAATATCGACGATGCCAGCCTGGAACGCAATTGGGAAACCAATATTATCATCGAAGACAAAGAATTTGCCGATCAGGTGATCAATAATTTGTTTAAGAACCTCGAGAATCGGGCCGAGGTCAAAGTAGAAAGCGAACTCCAAACCTCGGTCGTGGATTGGGCGAAGCAGAAGATTGCGGATGCGTTGGAATATGTGGTTTAGTATTTGTGTATAAATAATAAGAAACGTTTTGAATATAATATACCGCGAAGAGTTTTGTTCGTTTCCACCTCGAACCTTCATCATCGGACTTGATCTATGAAAATCGGTATGATTTGCTATCCCACGCACGGGGGCTCCGGCGTAGTGGCTTCGGAACTAGGCCTGGAATTGGCCAGACGCGAGCACGATGTCCATTTCATCAGCTATGCGGTGCCGTTTCGTTTGCGCGAGTACCATCCCAACATTGTTCTTCACGAGGTCGATGTGGCCTCGTACCCGCTCTTCAAATATCCGCCGTACGATCTCAGTCTCGCCACCAAAATTGTCGATGTGGCGCAAGAGTATGAACTCGACCTGCTGCACGCGCATTACGCCGTGCCGCATGCCACCAGCGCTTACCTTGCCAAGCACATTCTCAATTCAAAAAAATTGAAGGTGATCACGACGCTGCACGGCACGGACATTACGTTGGTCGGCGCCGACAAATCTTTCTTCAGCGTGATCAAATTCAGCATCGAGCAATCGGACGGCGTTACTGCGGTTTCCAATTATCTCAAGCAACGCACGATCGAGGAGTTCCAAATCAATCGCGACATCGAAGTGATTTACAATTTTATCGATCCGGCCAAAGGCGATGATTCCACCCCTGGCGTCTGTCGCCGCGAGAAATATGCGCCGGCCGGCGAGCGCGTGCTCATGCACGCTTCCAATTTTCGTCCGGTGAAGCGCGTCAGCGACGTGGTGCGCATTTTCGCCAAAGTCCGCGAGCAAATGCCCTGCAAGCTGCTGCTCGTCGGCGAAGGCCCGGAACGGCTGTTCATCCAGCAGCTCGTCAAGGAGATGAAACTGCGCGAGGACGTGCTCTTCCTCGGCGAAGTCGATTATATTGAAGAAGTGTTGCGCTGCGCGGATATTTTTTTGTTGCCGAGCGAGCAGGAAAGTTTTGGCCTGGCGGCGTTGGAAGCGATGAACTGCGGCGTGCCAGTCATCGGCGCGCACACCGGCGGCGT
>JBOHQZ010000407.1:0-6139 GCA_050732275.1 bacterium | reverse complement strand
CAACCAAGGGGGAACGAAAAAACTCTCGAGCTAAATCAGCGCAAAACCCCTCTCGCTAAATGTGATCGCGCCGAGAGGAGTTTTGCGCGATATAACCTCGCTTTCCGTCAATGCCGGACGGAAAGTTACGATGAAAACTGTAAGTCTGCCATTCTAAGGAGAATATAGCGCGAAGAAACAGACCTACATAACACAAAATAGAATAATTAAAGAATATAGCAATCCGGTAAAATACGTATTTTGAACTACGTAGAATTACTTAATTGGCTCATGTGTTAACCGCCGGCGACGTCACGATCCGGCACGTCGCCACGCCGGTTCCTTGTTTAAATCCCTGATCTTCATACGCCGGAAGGCTCGGAGCAATGGACCTAATATAAACTGCGCTGCTGGCGTAGTAACCCTGGAGCCGAGCGGCTCGTCCATGAACGGCATGAATTTATCCGGGAAACCAGGCATGGTGCAGCCGATGCAAATGCCGCCGACGTTGGGGCAGCCGCCAATTCCGTTCTGCCAGCCGCGTCTCGGGACGTTGCACATTACCACCGGTCCCCAGCAACCCAGTTTCACCAGGCACTTGGGCGAGCCGTACTCTTTCGCGAACTCACCTTCTTCATAAAACGCGGCGCGGTTGCAGCTCTCATGAACGGTTTGGCCAAAGAGCCACTTCGGTCGGTGCGCGTCGTCAAGAGGAATAGGCGGCGAGGCGCCCATCAATTGAAAAATCAGATAAAGCAGAGTTTCCGACATATTATCAGGATGAACCGGACATCCCGGGACGCAGACGATCGGTATGCGCAGTTTTGACATCCAGTCCCAACCGAGGTAGTCGAGCACACCCATCGCGCCGGTGGGGTTGTTCTTCATCGCGGGAATACCGCCATAGGTGGCGCAAGTTCCAACCGCCACGACCGCCGCCGCTTTTGGGGCGAGCCGGTCGATCCACTCGTTCGTCGTGATCGGTTGGCCAAAAGGCTCGCGCGAGCCCCAGGCAGCCCAGAATCCTCCGGTTTCCTCAATCGCCTTCTGATTGGGGACCGAGCCTTCCAGAATGAGAACGAAGGGATCGATTTTTCCCTGCTCGGCTTTTCGCCACCATTCCAGCATTTCATCGCTGTTCTCGTACGACAGAATCGGATTGTGGAGGCGAACGTTCGGCATCCCCGGCAGCGCGCCCAGCACAATGTCTTCGAGGCTGGGGTTGGTCGCGCTGGTCAAGGCCATCGAATCGCCGTCGCAGCTTAAACCCGTGGTCATCCAGATCAGATGAATGTCTTTTATCGCCGGTCTTGTTGTCATCGATCGTTTCTCCTTATTTAAGGGAGTGTGAACTTTCCAGTTCACAGGCTTCGCGGACATGAAAGTCCGCGCTCCCTTACACGTTGATATCGACAATGCCATTTTGGATGGCGTAGCGCACCAGTCCAGCGGTTTCGTGGATGTTCAGCTTCTGCATCAGATTGGTGCGGTGCGTATCGACGGTGCGGACGCTCAAAAAAAGTTTTTGAGCGATCCCTTTGCTCGTCAACCCCTCCGCAATGTAGCGCAGGATTTCGGTTTCCCGTTTCGTCAAGTGTGGCTGCGCCGGGCGCTCCGGTTCGAGCGTTGGTTTGACAAAATCATCCATCATGAACTTTAAAATCTTCGGAGCGAAAAATTTTCCGCCGCCGGCGACCGCACGCACGGCTGTGAAAAGCTCATCTTTATCCGCATCTTTGAGCACATACCCGTCGGCGCCCGCCCGGATCATTTGACAGACATACTCTTCTTCTTCATGGATGGTCAGAATCAGAATTCTCGCGCCGGAATTATTTTTTTTGATGAGACGCGTGGCTTCAATGCCGTTCAGCTCCGGCATCGAAATATCAACGATGACGACGTCAGGCTGCTCGCTGGCCACCAGCCGCATGAGCTCTTCGCCATTCACGGCTTCGCCAATGATGGAAAACTCCGGCACGCTTTGGAACAAGGCGCGCAATCCCTGGCGCACGATGCTGTGGTCATCGGCGATCACTATTCTGATTTTTTTCATGGGCGTTCGATCCATTGAAGGGAATCACAACGTTAATGGTCGTGCCGCGATGAAGAGCAGAATCGATGCGAAAAGATCCGCCGAGCAACTCGGCGCGCTCTTTCATGTCGAGCAACCCCAGGCCGCTGCCGGAGTCCTCTTGCCGCGGAATGTTTTCCGGCTCGAAGCCTTTGCCATTGTCCGTTACCACCAGCGCCATAGCCTTCTCGCGGCGCGACAACCGCACTGAAACCGACGAGGCGCCGGCCTGTTTGGTGATGTTGGACAGCGCTTCTTGCACAATGCGATAGATGGCGATTTCAGCGTATTCATCATGGGAATCATCAATCGCCTCGGCCTGAAATCTTATTTTGAAGCTGTGCAGCTTCTGAATTTCTTTGCACAACAATTGCAAAGCCACAACCAATCCGAAATCGTCGAGCACGGTGGGGCGCAGATTCGAGGCGATCCTTCTTATTTCGTGCATCATCATGTCGATCTGACTCATGATGCTTTTCAGCTCTTTGTTCGTTTTGGAGTTGGTTTGGGGAATATCCGCTTCCAAAGCTTGCAGGTGCAATTTCATGCCGGTCAAGCGCTGGCCCAAATCGTCATGGAGCTCGCGCGCCATGCGTTGCCGCTCCTCTTCTTGCACGCGCTGGATAGAAGTGGCAAAGGTCCTGAGATCTTCGGTATGTTGGCGCGCCAATTCCTCCATTTGGCGCTGGAGCATCTTGCGATCAGTGACATCGTGTGCTAAAAAAACAAAACCAATCGCCTCACCCTGCTCGTAAATCGGTGAAATGGACAAAAAAACCGGAAACGACCATCCCATCCAGGTTTTATAATGCGCCTCCACGAGATTCGACGCGGGCTTGCGCGCGTCTAAATTCACCGCGCCGGCCAGAATATTCGGACCTTCTTCAATAAAATCTTTTAAATGCAAACGCTCGAGATCGGCGCCCTCGCGCAAAACCAAACGGCGAAAAGCGTCGTTGGTGAAAATGACTTTTCCCTCCAGATCAGTCACCACCGCCAAATCACCCATCGTATTCAAAACCGTCGCGGCGATCGTTTCCGGCGCGTTCGCCATGAGCTGGAATCTGGCAATCGCATAGGCGATCAGGATTGCCATCCCGTTCGTGGCAATTACGGCTAAACGCGGCATTTCAACGCCAGCCAATGGCAACAAGGCATCGTTCACCGAACCGATCAAAAGCGGAATGGAAACACCAAAGATGACAAACGCCGCCTGTTTTCGTTGCCGTTGAGATTTCGCCTCCCGCCAGCGGCGATAGCAAAAATAGAGTCCCGCAACAAAGAATAATTCCAGCCAAAGCACATACGGCACAAAGCCGGTGTGAGGGTCGGGGGCAAATCCGGAGGGAAGATGAACGAGTCTGGTAATGTATCCCGAGGTGTGCAAAATTGCAAACAGAATGCCTGGCGCGTAGATGACGGGATAAACCCAGCGGCGCTGCAGCCAGTGTTTTTGTTCCGTGAAAACCAGAGCGAAATGGAGAAATGGCGCCGGCAAGAGGCAAAAACCGATGCCGCTTATTTTATGGGCAATTCCGGCTGTGGCCGCGTCCGCCGTGACGCGCATCATGCACTCACCGCTGCCCCAAAGGATAATACACAGCATGGCGAGCACCAGGTGCGGTTGACGATGCTGCGCGGATTTTTGAGCAAAACAAAAATCCCAAATACAACATTCATCACCGTCGTCAGCAGAGAAAGAAGCGCTAATAAGCTGTTCAGTCTCATAGCCATGCTAGCTCAACTAATTCACAAAATCACGACCTGGAGAGAATTTCCCCTTCCCCGGCTTGCTTTAAATTAGCGCAAAAATTTTAAAAAGTCAAATTGAAATTGTGGAGATCAAAAATAAATCACAAACTGCGTAGGCCCTCCCGGCTGGCTATCGAGAGAAAACTCGAATCGGTGTTGGCTGAGAATTTCCTGAATCATGGTGAGGCCGATCCCCTGGCCGTTTTCTTTGGTGCTGAAAAAGGGCGTGAATAGGTGCTCGCGAGCTTCCGGCGTGAGACCGCTGCCGGTGTCTTCGACGATCGCAAAATATTTCCCTCCTCTTTTGCCCATCGTGATGATAATCGTCCCATTCTCGCCAATTGCTTCCATGGCGTTTTTAAAAATGTTGATAAAAACCTGCTCCATCTGGTTTTTGTCCATCACGATAGGCTCCAGCGTCTCGTCGATTACCCATCTCCATACGATGCCGCGCTTCCGGCTCTCGGCGCTCATGAGCAGGGCGATGCTTTCCAGCAATTCTTGCAGGTCGCAAGGCCGGCGATTCGGCAACGGCAGCCGGACGACGTCGGCGAAGCCGCGCATGAAGCCGTTCAAATGCTCGGTTCGGGCGATGGCGACTTTTAACGCATTCTCATAATCTTGGCGGTCATCGTCACGCAGTTGGGTTTTGTAATTCAAAAAAGAGTGCAGCAGCGAATTGACTGCGCCGATGGAATTGTTGACCTCGTGTGACATCATGCGAATCAGTTTCTCATAAGCGGCTTTTTCAGAGCGCCGCAATTCTTCCGTCAGCTCTTCCATCAAGATAAAGCTGCGCGCAAAGCCGCGATCCAGATATTGCGATTTTTGGCATTTCACCCGCCGCCGGCCTTGCACGGGGATCACTTGCGATTCGCCAACGAGCAAGCAGCTCAAAGCCTCGGCAAAAGACGTGTGAATCTCCGCGAGCTTTTTGCCAAGTAGATTTTCGGAGGTCAATTGCAGCATCTTTACCGCGCTGGGATTGATCATCGCGATTTTTTCATCAAAGTCGAAGGTGATGATTCCCGACGGAGAGGCCCTTAGAATTTTGTCCATGAAATAATGCTGCTCTTGCAAGCGCGTGCGTTCTTCACGCAGGTGGTCGATCATCCGGTTGTAAACAGCAATGAGCTTGTCCATCTCGACCTGGCCGACCTCGTTGAACTTCGAGGTGAAATCCTTTTCTTTGATGAACTCGACACCGGTCATGACCAGATCGAGAGGTTGGAAAAGCGCGCGAAAAAGCTTGAGGGCGAGAATAAAAGAGAGGACAAAAAAGGCTTCAACAGCCAGCAGCCAGATGCGGTTTTCCCAAAGCCAAAAGATGGCAACAACAGCAAAGGCCAGATGAATGAACAGCAGATAAAGAATGAATTTGCGGCGGAGGCTCACAGGTTAAAGTTTAGTTGGTTAGCGAATTCCGCCCACGGAATCGGAAATTCCACTGCATTAGAAAGCTAACCTACTAAATTGTCATTCTGGAAGAATCTTTTTTCAACGTTAGGACGATTGTTGAGGCTCGCAAAAGGATTCCTACGGAATGACATTGCTGTGGGATTTCATCGCCGTGGGCGAAGGTATTTTTCAATGATGCAACTATATTGCGATCCCGTATTTCTCAAACCGCCGATACAGCGCGGCGCGGCTCAAGCCCAGGGCTTCCGCAACTTTGGTAATATTGTTTTGATGGGTGTTCATCGCCTTAACGATCATGGCCTTTTCCATCTCATCCAACGTCATGCTGCCGACCGCGGGCAGAAAATCCTTGCCGCTTTCCGGCTGTATTTGCGCGGGCAGATAAAAATCTTCGATTTCAAGAATATCTTTATTGCTCATCAGCACGGTGCCTTCGATCAAGTGCTTCAATTGGCGAATATTGCCGGGCCAGTTGAAGTCTTGCAGCCATTTCATCGCGGCCTCGCTGATCGTCAAATTATTGCGGCGATACACGTTGCCGATATTTTTCAGAAAATGTTGGGCGAGCAAGGGAATGTCCTCACGCCGTTCCCGCAGCGGCAACAGATGGAGGGCAATCAAATTCAAACGATAGAGCAAATCTTCTCGGAACTCCCCCTTCTCGATCATTTCAGGCAAATTGCGGTTGGTGGCGGAGATCACGCGCACATCGACGGTGCGGCTGACGCTGGAGCCAACGATTTCGTAAGTTCGATCTTGCAATACGCGCAGCATTTTGACTTGACAGTTCAAATCGAGATCACCGATCTCGTCGAGAAAAATCGTGCCGCCGTTGGCTAATTCAAACCTGCCTTTGCGATCGAATTTCGCATCGGTAAACGCGCCTTTCACATGACCGAACATTTCGCTCTCAAACAA
>JBOHQZ010000406.1:0-6142 GCA_050732275.1 bacterium | reverse complement strand
CGCAAACAACGTCGCATACGAAACGATTTGCGCCCAGCGCTCTTCGGCGCGATATTGCCGGTCGAAATCTTCATCGAGAAAATAATAATCGAACGGTTTTCCCGGAGCGATCTCACGCCAGGCCTCTCGCAGCAACGCCAACGAGCTGGCGAAATCGCCGGGAGTGAGGCGAACAAAAATGTATTTGATGGCCTTTTCCGGCGCGAGATAGAGAACCAACGGTTTGACTTTTTCGTGCAACGACGCATAATTGAAATCCCGCACGACGCCGATAATCGCCGGCTCTTTCATGATTGGATTTTGCCAATTCCCCAAACTGAAATCGCTGAATTTTTGGCCGCTGCGCGCCGGGTTCTTCCAGCCGAACGCTGCCACCAGCGCTTCGTTGACGATCACGACCTGTGTGACATCCGAAGTCATCTCCGGCGAGAAATCCCGGCCCTGCACAATCTCCATGCCCATGGTTTTGACAAAATCTTTGTCGACGCGCATGATATTTATCTGCCAATTCGCACCGTCTTTCGTGCCGAACGACTGCCACGTCTGCTCTTTGTTGAAACCGTTAGAATTGCCGGTGAGGCCGGCGATACTACTGTAACCGCGCAGCTTTTGCCGATAACGCTCAAGCATTTGCTCGCCTTCCTCACCGCGCGCGTTGGTGGGAATCACGACGATTTGCTCTTCGTTGAAACCGGGATTTTGCGTTTTGAGATGGCGAAGCTGGCCGGACATGATCATAGCGCAGATGATCAGCAGCACGGAGAGCGAAAACTGCACGACGACGAGAGCCTGGCTCAAGCGATGCTTGCTGCCAAGCGCGAGGCGGTTTTTCAGAATCGATATGGGCTGAAAGCCTGACAAAAATATTGCCGGATAACCGCCGGCGACGAAAGCGACAAACAAAACCAGGCCGGCAAAAACACCATATATCTGCCAGTTGCCGGGATAATGAATCGCCAGCGTTTTGTTCGCGAGCGAATTGAAAGCCGGCAGAAAAAATTCGGCCAGCGCGATGCCCATGAGCAGCGCCAGCACGCTGAAGAGCAGGCCCTCGCCCCAGAATTGCAACATCAGCCGGCCACGCGTGGCACCCACGGTTTTGCGCATACCGACTTCCATCGTGCGGCTGGCGGCACGGCCAATGGCGAGTGTCGTGAAATTAATGCAGGCAATCAGCAGCACGATCAACCCGACGCCGGAGAGAATGTATGAATACGCCGGATTGCTCATTGGAAACAAGCTCTCCGTGCCGGGCGTGAGATAGATCTCCGTCAACGGTTGCAAGGACAATTGCAACGCGCCTTCTTCTTTGGCAATCCAGCCGAGAATTTGCCAGGTGTTGATCATGTCCTGATAATAATTCTTTTCGAAAGCGCGGAATTTGGCTTGCAGCTCGGCAGGTTGCACGTTCTCGGCAAGCTGGATGAACGTGACAGCGCCCCACGAAGTCCAGCTCGTTTCCAAATCTTTGTAATTCGGCACATTCTCGTAACGCAGGAGAAAGTCGAACGTGATGCTGGAATTGTCGGGGATTTTTTGAGCGACGCCGGCAACGGTAAAATCTTCGTCGTGGTCGCCAAAATTCAGCGTCAGCGTTTGGCCGAGCGGCGCCTCATTGCCAAAATATTTTTGCGCCATCGCTTCGCTTAAAACGACGGCTTTTTTATCTTCGAGAACCGTTTCAGCGGCGCCGTGCAACAACGGGAAGCTGAACATTTTGAAAAAATCGCTGTCGGCAAAAAGCACCTGCTCCTTCGTCGCGTTCTCCGGCGAGGTGCGGACGACGGCATTGCTTTGTGCGAAGCGTGTGGCAAACCGGACTTCAGGAAAAGTCGCCTTCAACGTCGGCGCCAAAGGCAGCGGCTGGCCGCCGCCGGTTTTCATGCTGCCCGCCGGCGTTTTGGTGAGCAAATTCACGCGATAAAGGCTCGCAGCGTGCTCGTGAAATTTATCGTAGCTCATTTCATGTTGCACGAAAAGGAAAACAAGCATGCAACAAGCCACGCCGACGGCAAGGCCGAAGACATTGATAAAAGAATACGTTTTGTATTTGAGAACGTGCCGGAGGGCGATTTTGAGGTAGCTTTTGAACATGGCGATTCTCCTTTGCCGCAGGACGACGAGAGATGCGCGTTCCGTCCGCAAAAGTTCAGCAAACCACTTATAAAAGCCTTGTAAAATTAGCCCAACGGATAAAAAGCGACCAACGGATAAGAAAATCTTGGTCACTATTCTCAGCCATTCAATTTGAAAGGCAAAATAATTGGGGCAAATTGATTGAACCTATTTTATCTTTTAATCCGTTGGTCGTTTTTTCATCCGTTGGATATTCAAGACGATGACACGGTCTAAAACGAGGTTCGCTAAACATTTCGCTCCTCGCCTTTCACCCTTCGCCCTTCAAATAAGCGAAATCTTGCAGCCACAGACTTTTCACTCGCACCACGCGGCTCATCAAACTTTTTGCTTTACCTTGAACATCACACGTCCGAGATAACCGGCGTCGCTGATCTCGGCGATGTAAAGCCCGCTTTGGAGATGGGCGCGGGTCTTCAACGTGCGCTCGGAAAGTCCGCTCAGAAGCTCGTTCGCTTCCCAGTCTTTTTCGCTGTCACTCAAAAGAATCGACTCGCCGTTCTCAACGATTTTTTGCAATATCTCTTTTAAGCTCATGACTTCTCCGTGAAAAATTTTTTAGAGGAGTGTGGACTTTCTATACTCATTTGGGGTTGATTTAAAATGTCATTGCGAGCGTTTCTCAGCGAAGCAATCTTTTGAAAACAAAGAGATTGCTTCGGCAAAAAGCGCCTCGCAATGACTCTAATTTTAACTCTAAACGAGTATATAGTCCACACGCGCTCCATTTTTGACAAGTTGTACGAATAAATCTTTGTGGTTAGACAGCTTCATTCTTGCAATGGTTACATAAAGCCAAATTGTCCCAATATGCTTTATTCAACAATCATGCCTCTCATGTTTTTCAAGGAATTATGACTGCTCGGCAAGCGGATCGGAGGGGAACGCTGTCCGCTGGTATGGCAGTAGGTGTTCGCCAGCGAACAGTAAACAAAATGATAAAAGGCGAACAGGCGACCCATTGGAGAAATGGATCGCCTGTTCTTAGGTCACGCGAGAGGTTCTTGGTTATTGCCTAAAGATGAAATAAACAAGTCCGTAGGGACGGCGTGAGAATTTCCCAGAGATTTTATCTCCGGGAAATTTGAAATAACAGCGTTTCCAAGTCCCGTGAGGGACGATTGAAAAGATACGTTTAAAATGTCACGATCACTGTGTTCTCATTCGTCCCTTGCGGGACTAGTGAGGCAAGGATGGGTGATATTTCCCAACAATAAATTGTTGGGCTATTGTCGGCTGCCCCTTCGGGACGCAAAAGCAATAAGCTTTTTGCTTAACTTAATGACATAAACTGATTACTGAAAACTGATTACTGATTACTCCATGTCATTAAATTAAGCGAAGATCAAACAGTCCCGAAGGGACTTGTGAAAATAGCCCGCCAATTTATTGGTGGGAATGAAATTTAAACAATCCGTCAAGTCCCGAAAGGGACGAATGAAAACGGTATATTTGCAATTTCTCAACCGTTCTTTTCAACCGTCCCTACGGGACTTTGGATTAAGGTGTATCTTTTGGTTCCCAGAAATGAAATTTCTGGGCTATTCTCACGCTGTCCCTACGGGACGGAATCCTTGTCTGCTAACTTAATGACATGAACTGATTACTGCTTTCTACTCGTACCGCAACGCTTCGACCGGATTCGCCAACGCGGCCCGCATGGACTTATAGCCCACGGTGATCAAGGCAACCGCAAACGCCGCCAATAAAGCCAACAGAAAAATGCCGCCGTCCAACTCGATGCGGTAAGCGAAATCAGCCAGCCAGGTTTGCATAAAATAATAAGCCACCGGCGCGGCAATCACAAAAGCGATCAAAATCAAAAACGCAAATTCTTTCAGAAACATCGCCAGGATGTTGGCCAGATTGGCGCCCAACACTTTGCGGATGCCGATTTCTTTCGTGCGCTGCGCCGTCATGTAAGAAACCAAGCCAAACAATCCCAGGCAGCCGATGATGATGGCCACGACGGTAAAAATATTCATTAGCCGCGCGGTTTTCTGCTCGTCTTCATAAAACTTGGCGATGGTCTCATCGAGAAACTTGTAGCTAAAAACGTACTCGGGATAAACGGATGACCACGCCGTTTCTATGGCCGCCAGCGCGCCTTTCATATTTTGCAAATCGATTTTGATACCGGCCTGCCAGTAGTTGTGTCGCATCGATAAAACGACGGGCTCCAGCTTTTTGTGCAACGAGCTGGTGTTGAAATCATTGACCACGCCGGCGATCGGCGCTTCCTTTCCCCAAATCTGAACGTATTTACCCAGCAACCCCTCGAGGTTATCGCCGTATCCGGTTTCCTCGGCAAAAGTTCGGTTGACAATATATTTCTTCAGGGTATCGGTGGCAGCCAGGCCCTCGCCGGCCAACAGCTTCAGTTCGTAGGTCGAAATGAAATTCTCGTCAATGAACTTGACATGGGTGCGCCCTTCTTTGACTTCGCTGGAATCACGCAAGGAATAATTGCTCGTCCACACATTGCCCGAGGCAGCGCCGCTGTTGGAGAAGCTGGCGTGCTTGATCGCGATGTGCTGCAAAAGCTGATTCTTGAGCCGCACCAATTTATCCCGTTCGTTGGCCGGCAATTCCACCTCGACGATGGCTTCGCGGTTGAATCCCATATCTGCTTTTTGAAAATAGGCCATTTGGCTGCTGATCACGATCGTGCAAATAATCAGCGCCTGGGAAATCGCAAATTGAACCAGCACCAGGCCTTTCCGCAACGACAGGCCTTCGCCATAACGCGAGGTCATTTTGTTTCTAATCGCCTCGCTGGCGTTGAAGCCTGACAGGTGCAAAGCCGGATAGAATCCGGCGCTGATGGTGACCAAAACTAAAAGCGCGAATAGAAATATCGGGATGGCGGCGTCACCGAAGAGGTGCAATTCAAGACGGTATCCCAGCAAGGATTGCAACTGCACCAACACGATTTCCGCCAGCGCCAATGAGATCACAATGGCCAACAACATCACCGTCGCCGTCTCGGCGAGAAAGTGCAGTATGAGCTGGGGCCGCGTGCTGCCGAGCACTTTGCGCACACCCACTTCTTTGGAGCGGCGCACCGCCAAAGCGGTATTGAGATTGACGAAGTTGATGCAGGCGGTGATCAGCAGGAGCACGCCGATCATGCCCAGCGCCAAAAGCGTGGATTTGGCAACCGTGCGTTCGCTAAATGTATCAAAACGCGTATCGAAATGAAGCTTGGCTAGGGGCTGCAGGTTCAAGGTAATTTTTTTCGCATCCTCCGGTTTTCGATATTTGGCGATGAAGGCGCCGAGCCGCTCTTCGATCTGCCGGGAATCGAGGTGTGCGGGCAATCTGACATAGCATTGCGTCGCGCTGGAAACACTTCCCCAATTGTCGTTGCCTCTCTCTTTATGATCGTAGGCGACAAGAAGATTGAACGGGAGATCGCTGTTGGGAGGAACATCGGCCACGACGCCCGTAACCTGCACTTCATAGCTTTTGTCATAAGTGACGCGCTTGCCGATGGGATCTTCTTGGCCGAAAAACTTCTCGGCTATTCTCTTCGAAATAACCATTGAATGGGGAGCCGATAAAGCGCGCTCCGGATCGCCCGCCAGCCACTGATGGCTAAAAATTTTGAAGTATGCCGGATCGACGAAGGCGACGCCTTTCTCTTCTTTGAATTTCGCGATACTGCCGTCGTCGCGCGTCACAGCGAACACCGACGGCGTGAAGTTGGCATCGACGATGGCGACCTGTTCGATCTCAGGGAAATCATTGCGCAAAGCTTGCGGCAGAGGATACGGCACGCCGGGCGTATGGTTGGTTTTGCCAAATTCATTGTCAGCGCGCACGAGGCGATAGATGCGATCCGCCTCACGATGATGCGAGTCAAAGCTCAGCTCAAAACGGATGATCAAAAAAATAACCAGCGCGCCGACGATGCCCAGCGACAAGCCGGCGACGTTGATCAGCGCATGCACCTTGTTTCTCGCCATACTGCGCAAGGAGAGTTTGAAGAAGTTTTTGAACATGG
>JBOHQZ010000405.1:0-6170 GCA_050732275.1 bacterium | reverse complement strand
AATTTTGTGCCCTGGAGCATGAAAATCATGGGCCGGAATGAATTCGCCGTCCAGCCGCTGGCGCCGTGGTCCATCATTATCACGGACAACATCTTCCACATCCTGTGGATCGCTTTTGTCATCGCATTATGAAAGGAGTAACCTAAAATGCCACTCTATTTGGATATTCACCAACACGTGGACGGACTCACGGCTGACGCCGTTGCTGGCGCCCACGCGAAAGACCTGGAGACACAAGCCAAGCATAATGTGAAGTACCTGAAATATTGGTTCGACGAAGGTACCGGCAAAGTCTTCTGCCTCGTTGAGGCCCCGAGCAAAGAAGCGGCCATGGCGGTACACCGCGAAGCGCATGGTCTCGTTGCCGATGAGATTATCGAAGTGAAAGAGGGTTCGTAGTCACAAAAGCGAATCCGCCATCGAAAGTGCTGCAGCTCACGTTCACAACCAGATGTGCTCGTTCCATGCCGCTGTCATTCATGAAAGAAACGAGGACGGCGGTATGGTGTGGTTTGTGCACACGTGAGTTGCCGCCCTCAACAATTCTGTCTACATGACAACATCAGAAAAGGAGAAACAAGTGAAAAAAGTTTTCCGATTCCTCTTTATCGTGTTTTGCATCTTCGCAACTACGGATCCGTTGGATGCCCAATGGGTTCAGACCAACGGGCCTGATGGCGGCTTTGTTGTGTCACTCGCCGTTTCGGGCACAAATCTCTTTGCCGGAACGAATGGCGGCGGCGTCTTTCTTTCCACCAACAACGGCGTAAGCTGGACTGCCGTCAGCAGCGGTTTGACGAATACTGTTATTCGGTCATTCGCCGTTTCGGGCACGAATGTCTTCGCCGGAACCTTTGGTGGCGGCGTCTTTCTTTCCAGCAATCCCGCAACGCGGGACACAAGCTGGACTGCCGTCAACAACGGCTTGACAAATTCTTTTGTCGTGTCACTCGCCGTTTCGGGCACGAATCTCTTTGCCGGAACC
This sequence comes from bacterium, assembly GCA_050732275.1. Classification (GTDB taxonomy): domain Bacteria; phylum Zhuqueibacterota; class Zhuqueibacteria; order Zhuqueibacterales; family Zhuqueibacteraceae; genus Zhuqueibacter. The sequence continues at coordinate 5,185 of JBOHQZ010000405.1, read as the reverse complement.
AGCGGCGGTGGCGTCTTTCTTTCCACCGACAACGGTGAAAACTGGACTGCCGTCAACAACGGCTTGACGAGTTCTATTGTTTTGTCACTCGCCGTTTCGGGCACGAATCTCTTTGCCGGAACTTTTGGCGGCGTCTTTCTTTCCACCAACAACGGCACAAGCTGGACTGCCGTCAATAACGGCTTGACGAATCCTGACGTTCGGTCACTCGTCGTTTCGGGCACGAATGTCTTTGCCGGGACCAATGGTGGCGGCGTCTTTTATTCCAGCGACAACGGCACAAGCTGGACTGCGGTCAACAACGGCTTGACAAATTCTCTTGTCGTGTCACTCGCCGCTTCGGGTACGAATGTCTTTGCCGCGAGTTATGGCCGCGGCGTCTTTCTTTCCACCAACAACGGCACAAGCTGGACCGCCGTCAACAGCGGCTTGACGAATCCTTATGTTTTTGGACTCGCCGTTTCAGGCACGAATCTCTTTGTCGGGACTAATGGCGGCGGCGTTTTTCTTTCCACCAACAACGGCACAAGCTGGACTGCCGTCAACAGCGGCTTGACGAATACTAATGTTGGACCACTCGCCGTCTCTGGCGCGAATCTCTATGCCGGGACTTTTGGCGGCGGCGTCTTTCTTTCGACCAACAACGGCGCAAGCTGGACTGCCGTCAATACCGGCCTGACGGTTACTGATGTTGTGTCACTCGCCGTTTCAGGCACGAATCTCTTTGCCGGTACTGGAGATGGCGTCTTTGTTTCCACCAATCCCGCAACGCGGGACGCAAGCTGGACTTCGGCGAATAACGGCTTGACGAGTACTTCTGTGGTTTCTTTCGCCAACATCGGCACGAATCTCTTTGCCGGGACCACTGGTGGCGGCGTTTTTCTTTCCACCAACAATGGCACAAGCTGGACTCCCGTCAACAACGGTTTGACGAATACCGACGTTCGGTCGCTGGCTGTTTCGGGCACGGATCTCTTTGCAGGAACTGGTCGCGGCGTCTTTCTTTCCACAAACAACGGCACAAGCTGGACTGCCGCCAACAGCGGCTTGACGGTTACTAATGTTGGACCACTCGCCGTCTCTGGCGCGAATCTCTATGCCGGGACTTTTGGCGGCGGCGTCTTTCTTTCGACCAACAACGGCACAAGCTGGACTGCCGTCAACGGCGGCCTGACGAGCACTCATCTTTTGTCACTCGCCGTTGCGGGTACGAATCTCTTTGCCGCAACTTTTGGAGGCGGCGTCTTTGTTTCCAGCAATCCCGCCTTGCGGGACACAAGCTGGACTGCCGTCAACAGCGGCTTGACGAATATTGAAGTTGGGTCACTCGCCGTATTGGGCACGAATCTCTTTGCCGGTACTCATGGCGGCGGAGTTTGGAGACGGCCTTTGTCGGAGATAATCACTTCAGTGGAAAGCCCCCCGAGCGACGTGCCGGCACATTTCAAGCTTGACCAGAATTATCCCAACCCGTTCAACCCGACGACAACAATCACTTACAGAGTGGATCATACAGGTCAGGTATCGCTCAAAGTTTTCAATGTGATTGGCAGGGAGATGGCAACGCTTGTAGATGGCACACAGGCTGCAGGACAGCACGAGGTGAAATTTGATGCGACGAATTTCCCAAGCGGAGTGTATTTCTATAGACTCCAAGCCGGAGGCCAGACCGAGACACGAGGTATGGAGTTACTCAAGTAATGTGTTGTGTGGAAAGCCACAGGCTCAAAACCCGTATGAATGATCAACCGTTTTTCAATCACCAAATCAACTCTTGACAAGTGCGTAGCAGCGCCGGAGAGTATGATGCAAAAACACCAATAACAACAGGAGAAACACTATGAAGAGATACATTGTTTTACTGGCCGGCACCATGATCGGCTTTGTGATTTTTGGAGTGCTGGGATGCAAAAGCGATTCGCCAAATTCCAGCCCGGCGCCATCCAATATCCCGCCCAACACGGTAGTCATGGGTTCCAGTTCGTTCAATCCTGCCACCCTAACGGTTGCAAGAGGGACGACCGTAACCTGGCGTAACAGCGATAGTGATATCCACACCTCCACAAGTGACAACAGCGTGTGGGATACGGGTGACATGCGGCCCGGCGTAAGCAGCACGACGGTCTTTAATACGCCAGGGACGTTCAGGTTTCACTGCATCTATCATGACACAATGGGAATGGTTGGAACAATCATTGTTCAGTAGAGATAGAGAAACTTCAAATCAATTAACTTCCAAACAATTCAAAGGAGTACCTCGATGAAGACAGTTGTAAAACACAGCCTGGCGCTGTTAACGATTGCCGGATTGTTCACGGCGTGCAGCGATAACCCGACGCCGCTGCAACCAAGCCAGTCGAATGTGACGGCGATTTCGGCAACCGGCGACATCACAGCGAAAGTCAATGAGTTTCGCGCGCTGCTGGGCGATCCCAACAACGGCGGCCAGGCCGGCCAAAAACCCAGTGGCCGCCGCGAAGTGGCTTGGGACGGTGCGGGCGCCAAGCCGTTCAACAATCGCAACGATTTTCCGGCAACGTTCTTTAATGTCAATGTGAAGTCCGGGATCGTGTTTACGACGAACGGCACGGGCTTTCGCAATGACAGCCTGCTGTTCGCGGAGATCAATCCGACATACGGCCAAGAGTTCAAAGCTTTCAGTCAACCGGTTATTTTCTCGGCGATAGGCAGCAATATCATCAACGCGCTTCCGCAAGTTGCGGGCGAGCCGACGCCTGCAACGGTAACCGGCTTTGGCGTCGTGTTCTCGGACGTTGATCGCGAGAACAAAACTTCGTTGGAGTTCTTCGATAAAATCGGCAACAGCCTGGGTGTTTATTATGCGCCGGTGCGTTCCGACGCCAACGGCCTTTCGTTCATCGGCGTAAAGTATGATGCGGCCGTCGTCGCGCGAGTGAAGATCACCTGTGGCGATGGTGCGATCGGCGCCGGCGTGAACGACGTGACCGGTGGTGGCACAGTGGATGTCGTGGTCGCGGATAATTTCATCTACGGCGAGCCGCAAGCCGCCTTTTAAATAAATCGTGGAGTCGGGCTCGCTGATGCCCAGCTTGTGAGGATATGATTTGAGACGAGCCCGACTTTACTTATGCCAGGCAAACGGAGAAAATATCATGACCACTTTACGCAATGAAACGACGAAAAAGCTCGCGAGCAAAGTGAAGGGCCAAGTGGTTCTTCCGGATGATTCGAGTTATGATGAAGTCCGTAAAATAATGAGGTTCGTCATGAGCGACAAATTGCCAACGACATGGGTACCTGGACTGGAAGGCATTGTGGCGGCACAGACCCGCCTGAGCCGTGTCGACGGCCAGGCTGGAGAATTGATCATCGCCGGTTTTCGCGTGGAAGAATTGGCAGGCAACGCCTCCTTCGAGGAGACGGTGTACCTGCTGTGGCATGATGAGCTGCCAAATGCTGGACAATTAACCGCCTTTCGCCAGGAGTTGGCCGCACAGCGTGAGCTGCCACAAGCCGCATTGGATTTGCTGCGTGCCGCGACAACCAAGAACGTGCCGGTAATGGATGCGCTACGCATGGCAACGGCCTCGCTCAGCCTTGAAGCCACAGCTATATCCACCATCGCTGAAGCACAACGAGATGCCATCATCCTGGCGGCAAAATTTCCTACCATTGTCGCCGCTTACAAACGGCTGTTGCATGGTCGGGAACCGCTTTTACCGCGCGCCGACCTGGGACACGCCGCCAACTTTCTCTACATGCTCTCAGGAGAGAGACCCAGCGAGGAACGCACGCGCAGCCTCGAAACCTATCTGAATACCGTGTCCGACCACGGTTTGAATGCCTCCACGTTTGCGGCAAGAGTGATCATCTCGACACAGTCGGACATGATTTCGGCAGTGACCGGCGCGGTTGGAGCCCTCAAAGGCCCTTTGCATGGCGGCGCGCCCGGGCCGGCGCTCGACATGGTTTTCGAGATCGGCGAAGCGGGCAAAGCCGAGCCATACATCCGCGCCAAGCTGGCGCGTGGCGAGCGCTTGATGGGCTTCGGTCATCGCGTGTATAAAGTGCGCGACCCTCGCGCGGAGGTGCTTTCACTCGCAGCGAAACGCTTGTATCGGGTCGATGGAGATATGGCGCTGTATGAGCTTGCGCGTGAGGTCGAAAGAACCGCCGTCACACTGCTTGCCGAATACAAGCCTGAGCGCAAGCTTCAAACCAATGTGGAGTTCTACACTGCATTGCTCCTGCACGGTTTGGGTCTCGACACCGGGCTATTCACGCCGACATTCGCTATCGGCCGGGTGGCCGGTTGGACGGCGCATTGCCTGGAACAACTCGGTGACAACCGCCTCTTTCGCCCCCAATCGGTTTATACCGGCGTGAAGAATCGACGCTGGGCGCCGGTCGAGGAACGATAGCTTGAAAGTAATTTGTAGAAAATGTGAATGATTTCACGATAAACTCTGTTAAAAAGCAAATGCATCCAAAATTCACTTCGACGCTGGGTTATATTTTTGTGGGGTTGGCTATGGTGCAGGTTTGGTTGATGCTGGAGGTCATCGGCCGGCAAAAGCCGAAATTCAATCCCACAGTGCTTTCTCTCATCCATCGCATCAACGGCTATCTTTTTGTGGCCATCTATGTAATCATGCTCTACATCATGGCGCGGAAAGTCATTCACTCCAATGCACCACTTGATGCCAAGGCGATCATTCATTGGGTATTGGCCATCTCGCTCTTGCCGATTTTGTTGGTCAAAATTTTGATCGTTCGCTTTTATCCCAAAGCCTTCGATCACGCCTTGCCGATGGGGGTGAGCATTCTGGTGATCTCATTGGCTTTGGTGTCGATTACCGGAGGCTATTATTTTCTCAAAAGCGCAACAGGGAAGTATATCAGTAGCTTTAACCCGGCGGCCAGTTATCTCGATGTCGATGTGGGCCGCGAGTTGGTGATCCAGAAATGCAATAAGTGTCACGACCTTACGCGGGTCTTTACCATGGTCAAAACGTCAGAGGGATGGGTGGAAACGGTCAATCGTATGCAAATGCGCGACCCCACCTGGCTCAGCCAGGATCAGGTGGAGCAGATTGTCTATTTTTTGAGTGAACGGCAAAATATCACCAAGGCGGAGCAGGTGATGCCTGTGCAAGCCGAAACCCTGTTGCTCACGAAGTGCTCCAAGTGTCACAACTTGGAC
>JBOHQZ010000404.1:0-6175 GCA_050732275.1 bacterium | reverse complement strand
ATCAACCGGCGCGTGGGTAGGCGCTGGCGCCGCCGGCTCATCAAACAACGAGATGGTTGCCGGTTGTTGCACCGTTTGCGGCCGCCGCGCTTCGCACAAAAAACTTTGCGCCGCCAAGACGGCCAACGCTTCCTTGCCGGTACCTTCCGGCCCGTGGAAGAGATAAGCATGCGCCACTCGCGCATTTTCCTGCGCGCGCCGCAAAAATTCCTTCGCGCTTTCTTGTCCGATGATTGAAACCATTTACTTCGTTTTTTTACGCCTTACGTTTTATGCGTTACGCCTCGCGCTTTACGGCCGCAGCCACTCCTCCGGATTCAACGCTTCCTCGCGCTGCCAGACTTGAAAGTGCAGCGTCGGGCCTTGCAACGAACCGGTTTCGCCGACGGCGCCGATGGTTTGCGCCGCGGCGATTTCGTCATTCAAGGCGACGCCGATATCCGCAAGATGGCTGTAGACGGTGTAATAACCATCGGCGTGGCTGATGATCATGAGATTGCCATAACCGCGTTGCCAGGTGAGGGCCGTCACGCGGCCGCTGGCGACGCTGCGAACCGGAGCGCCTGCGGGCGCGGCGATATCGATGCCCAGGTTCGTGGTGACCGTGTTGAGCATGGGATGACGGTAAACGCCGTAATGCGCAATGACCTTGCCATCTACCGGCCACGGCATGGATTTCCGCACGAGCCGGTCATAGTGGCTATTGTCAGCCGCTCGCGCCTCCCGGCGCGAGGTATTCGCCTCTGCCGAGGCGATGAGCTGTTTGATGCGGTCGATAGCGCGTTGCGTTTCCGCGAGCTGCATTTGATAAAAGCTCTTGTCTTTGCGCGCCTTTTTCAGCAAATCTTGCCGCTGCGTGCGGCGTTTTTTGAGCGTCGCTTCCTCTTTTTGTTTTTCACCCAAGGTGCGTTGCTGCGCTTGCAGCTCGGCGGCCACCAGGCTTTTTTGCTCGCCAATCTCCGTGCGCTTTTTGCTGATGCCGGCGAGTATGCGCCGGTCATTGTCGGTGAGCTGCTGATGGTATTTGGCCCACAACAGCATCTGATTCAAAGAGCGCGCCGTCAGCAAAATTTCGACGTCTTGCAGCCGGCCATATTTGTAAAACAATATTGCGCGTTGGGCCGCAAGCTGTTTGAGCCGCTGCAGCTCGCCCTGCGTGCGCTGCTGCGCTTGCTCTATGCTTTCGATCTTCGCGCGCTTGTCGCGCTCCTGCTTTTGCAATTGTCCGACCAGGCGGTGGGTGAGATCGATTTGCTCGTCCACCGTGCGCAAAAATTCCAGCGTCGAAGTTTCATCTTTTTCCTGGGCGGCAATCTGCTCCTGCAAGCGCGCGATCTTCTGCCGCAAATCGTCCAATTGCTTTTGCTGGTTCTGGGCGAAAACCAACACCGGAAAAGTAAGCAGCATCAAAATAAATCGCAACATAACAAAAATTAACTGTTTCACAAGAGAAAAGCAATGAAAAATTCATCTTGACTAGCTGGTAGAGATTTTTTTATATTGATATTTATGAGCACAAACAATAATCGCCCGACAAAACTCAACAACCCCCTGTGGGGAAGTATCTTCAAGAAAAAGGCCGACGATGACGAAAGCATTTTGAGCACGTTGCGCCTGGTGCCGTTGTTTGCGGATATGAGCGACGGCGAATTGCGCGAGTTTGAGAAGCTGATTCACCGCCGGACTTTTAAAGCCAATGAGACGATTTTTTGGGAGGGTGAGCCTGGCGTGGGCATGTACGTCATCCAGCGCGGCATCGTGGTCATTTTCAAACACGCGCCAGGCGAGGGTCGCGAAGAATTGGCCACTCTACGTAACGGCGAGTTTTTTGGCGAGCTGGCTTTGCTCGATGAGTCGCCGCGCTCCGCCACGGCTGTGGCTAAAGAATCTTCGGACATCATCGGCCTGTTCCGGCCGGACCTATTCGATCTGCTCGAACGTAAGCCCCGGCTGGGAAACAAGTTCCTCTTTCAGCTCGCTCAGATCATCGGCGAGCGCCTCAAAAACACCAATGCCGAAATGCAAGCCTTGCGCGCGCAGATGGACAAGTCGGGAATCATCGTTTGAAAGCAAAAACCCCGCGAAGTAAGTTCACTGCGCGGGGTTTTGTATTTCGTCAAAAGACTTGCCCCTCAGCTTTTCTTGTCGGCTTTCGCCTTCTTCGCTTTGCGCACCAGCGTCGTCGTGCCCTTCATCACGTTGCCCTGAGGATCCTTAACCTCAAAGTTCATCACTAATTTATCCTCGCCAGCCTTCTCAAAGGTTCGCATTTCGCTTCCCTGCGGCCCTTCCCAGGTCATGGTGATTTTGTTGCCTTCGCGTGTGCCTTTGCCCACCGATATATCGCGCATTGAACCGAACCAATAGCCGATATATTCCTTGGTTTCGGGATTGATCGTCAGGTATCCCACCCCTTTGTAAGGCGTCTGCATCTGCTCTTTCGTCATCCCCATGGCTTTGGCCATGGCTTCCAGCTTGGCCGGATCGGTTTCGGCGATTTTGCTCTTCAAATGCAAGTTGACAAACTGGTGTTCCAAATCCCAGTCGATTTCCAATTCGTCGTTGGATTTTCCCTTGAACGAGTCAGTGGTGCCCTCCCAGTTGCCGGCCATCCATTTAAAAAGATCGTCTTCCAGCGGTCCCGGCGGCGCCATTTGCGCCAGAAGGGAGAACGGTGCAACGCCAAGGGCGAATACCACGAGTGCGACTGCTATTTTCCTTTTCATCGTTGAGGCTCCATGAAATTGGGTTATATAGTTGAGGGTGAATTTGTTATTGTTCTTTGAAATAAAAGCGTTAGTGTTTCATAATTTGAAACGTGTGCTCATTAAGTCATTGCATAGCCAAAGTTGGAAAAATTTTATTCCATCCCAATTACCGGTTTCATCGCCGCATCAATTCCGCCACCCGCTTGCCCAGCGCTTCCCCTTTTGCCAGGAATTGCGTTTCGACTTTTCCAAACTGGTTCTCAGTCTGAAACGGGTTCTCTGCGACAATTCCGGACGCGCCGAAGGGTTGTTGCCAATTGGGGCCGCCGACCACGATCATGCCGAAGAGGAGCATGGAATGCAGGATGTTCATTTGCGCCAGCTCTTCGCCGGCAGACATGCCGCCCGCGGCCACAAACGCCGCGCCGATTTTGTCGCGCAAGGGCGCCCCCTCGAACGGCCAACTGTTGATAAACTTCTGCACTTCCGGCGCGATATTCGCGTTGTACACCGGACTGCCAACAATGATCGCGTCTGCTGCCAGGATATCTTTCGTCGTCGCTTTAGCAACCGGCAGCAATTTAACGTTCACGCCACTCACCGACCGCGCGCCTTTGGCGACGGCTTCGGCCATGGCTTGCGTGTGGCCTTGCGTGGAGTAATAAACGATGAGCACATTTTTGATTTCCTGGCTTTTACCGCTGCCATTAATCAAAAGAAATGCAGTTAATAAAAAGGCCTGAAAGAGTTTTACCATTTGCTCATCCTTTCGTTGCAAGATTCAGCAAGTCAATCATCTGCGATGCCCAATCCGCAAATAACGCCGAAACGCCGGATGCACGGAAAATTCTTCCGCCAGCGCGATGTTGAAATCCGGGTGCCGCGCGCTTTGCCACACTTTGCCCTGCCCGCGTGACTTGAGAAAGCCGATGTCGTAAAGAATCTGGATCAAGGCGTCGACGTTCGGCAGATTTTCGATCCATTCATGTTTTTCGCCGCCGCGCGGATCGGTGAGCGTTTCTTCGAGCAGATCATTCAATTTGGCCGGCGTGATACGAGTGGAACAACCGAAAAAACGCTGCAGAATTTTGTCTTTGAGGCCGGGATAGGCAAAAAGGAATTCGTTGCTCAAATCGTCGATCTTCCAGCGCGAGAATTCGTTTTCGGCATCGGCGACATCTTCGGCGGTGATTTTCAAATGGCTGCGCTGATCTGCTTTTTCGGCGGCGAGCCGGCAGAATTGCAGCACTTCGCGCGGGCGCAACAGGCTGCGATCGATGATATAGTCCGGAACTTTTTCGCTGCCAACCTGCTCGTCAAAAATGTTTCCCCAAGCTTCCATGGCAGCCAGCGGCCTTTTGATCTTGAGATTCACACGGAGGCGTTCGGCAACGAGATCGACAATTTCCTTGCGGCCCCAAAAGATGTGCTCTTGAAATTGGCGGTATTTGTCGACATGCTGAAAGGCACGCGTGACCGCATCGTACATATCGGCGCGGAAGAACACGATGAGCCGCACGGGAATATTGGGCTGGCAAATTTCGTAAATCGCCAGCAGCAAGCCGCGAATGAAGGCATTGGCTTCGGCGGAATTGTCCCAGCCATCATCGAGATTGTCGATCAAGATATAAACGCCTTGCGGCAGGTTTCTGGCAATGAATCCGGCGATTGGCAAACGTAATTTGTCCAATTCAGTTTCGATGGCGATGGGATCGATTTGGCGGCCGGCCCGGCGCACGTTCAACGGCCCGACCCCGATCTCCAATTGCTGCAGAAAAAGCGAGGTGGTGTTCAACAGCCGGGCAAAGGCATTCGGCTCGACGTAGCTGTAATGCTTTTCGATAAACGCGGCGATTCTGGCAAGGTCGGAGTCGTGCTGCTTTTTGAAGAGCCTGGTTAACGCAAAGGCGGTTTCGCAGAGCAGGCCGTAATACCAAACGCGCTGCAAGATCGTGTCCGACTCCTGTCCCCAGCGTGCGAGGTCGCGCAAGCCCAGCTTTAACGCGGCGAATTGGATGCGCTGCGGCGCCACCGGAATGCACAGCGCGCCGGATTGCGGAAGCCGCTTTTGCAATTGCTGGCAAATCGCGCTTTTGCCGGCGCCCTTGCGGCCAATGATGAATCTTTTCTCGCCGGAGAGCGCCATGCGATACGCCGGCGTTTCGATGAAATATTCGGATAGGTGCGCGTCGTTCTCGGCAACGTCATCGCCAAAGAGCCGTCTGAGCATAAGTTATCTCTCCTGCACGCTTGCAGCATAAGCTGGCTGCAGCGAAAAGACTGCGTCCGTAGGAGAACTGCAACAAAAAAACAGTAAAAGCTTGCGGGAATCGGCGTGATGGGGAAAAGATGCAATGCTGCGGGTATCGGTCCCGTCACGAATTTATTGGCGAGAATAATATGTCATGGTTTTTGGGGAATGTCAAGGGGAAAAGCGAATTGGCGCAGGTTTGTTATAAGGGAGGGCATAATCTACATCGGTCGCCAGTAATCACTTGTTTGGTTTTTTATGTTTGTTAAAATTATACCCAATCCAGATTCCCGTACGGAGGCCGCTCCAATCAGATTTAACCTTTTGATTGTTTGCGTTGACAAGATACCCGCGACTGTCTTCACTCCATTTCAGCGTTGCCGGAGCACTGAATTGATAACCCAAATGCAAACCCCAAAGCATGGATCCGAGCTTGATGGTCGGTGCGAGCCGGGGCTGAAAGGCGATGGCGAGCGAGTTGAAAATGATTTTTTCTGAAACGGTATTCTGGCCGATTCTAAGCAGTGGCTCATTTTCCAGGCTGGAGGAAATGACTGAGAGTTCAGCGGCGAAGCGCCATGAGAATTTTTTAGATTGTTTGAGCTCGAATTCACATAACCCTCCGAGTGAAATCCCGGAAATAACCTGATCGAAACGAACCTCACCCGAGTAATCTTGATAATGCACTCGCCCGCCGGTCGAGAGGCTCTCCGGAAAACCGCCAACATTGACCGAGCCCCAATGTGATTGATAAACTGAAAAAATCAAAGCCCCTTGCAAGCTGAGATATGGTGGAAAGTATTCCGTGATGCGGGCGCGGACTTGATCCTGGCGCAATGTCGTTCTCGCCTCAATTTGCAGCGCTTTTAAATCGGTCATGGCATAGGTGTTCCAGCCACCTTTGATACGGAGGGATATTTCGTTTTGGCCAAAAACCGGGAGTGGTCTGATAGTAGAGGCCAAAAGCAGAACTAAAATAGTCAATAAATTTTTCATAAATTTTTGTCGATCTTAGTTGATTTTAAGCGGCAAATAATAGCCTTTTATGCTAAAGAGAGTCGATTTCGCCAGAAAGAAATTGTTGAATCCATCTAGCGCGAGTTTCCGAGTTAGCAAAGCCAGAACGGCGGCCGAGCATAAAAAACATAAAGATAAGGCAATTATTTGTAGTGCCTAACAAAAATAGTTGAAATATCTTGTTGTCTCAACTTGATAC
>JBOHQZ010000403.1:0-6200 GCA_050732275.1 bacterium | reverse complement strand
GCGGCGAGCCTAACACCCGCCAGGAGGGAACCGGTGCGAACGGCGCGCCAAGCTCCCGCCCGGTGATTATCTATACTAAGAACGCAGCGATCAAACCCAAGACCGACGGCCAGGCAGAGTTTTATCAGGCGACATCTAAAAACGACATCGTGTTCGTGATTGGGCCGGCGGGCACGGGCAAGACTTATCTTGCGGTGGCGATTGCCGTGGCGCATTTGCGTGACCGCCAGGTCGATCGCATCGTGCTGGCGCGCCCGGCCGTGGAAGCGGGGGAGAGCCTGGGTTTTTTGCCTGGCGATTTGAAGGAAAAAGTCGATCCGTATCTGCGCCCGCTCTACGACGCGTTGTACGACATGATTCCGGCGGAGAAATTGCGCCGCTATCTCGAGACTCAGGTGATCGAGATCGTGCCGCTGGCGTATATGCGGGGCCGCACGCTGAACAACGCGTTCGTCATTCTCGACGAGGCGCAGAACACCACGCCGGGCCAGATGAAAATGTTTCTCACCCGCCTCGGCGTCAATTCCAAGGCCATTGTCACCGGCGATATTACGCAGATTGATTTGCCGAGCACCACGGCTTCGGGTCTCGTGCAAATTCGTGAAATCTTGCAAGGCATCGAAGGCATCGGTTTTGTCTATCTCTCCGATCACGACGTGGTTCGCCATAAACTGGTGCGTGACATTATCAAAGCGTATGATAATTACAGCCAGTAATTTTTATGGATGCTCTACAGCGATGGGCTACGCCCGGATGGGTTCATGACTTGTCGCAGTTTCGGGCAATCAACAAACTCGTCAAAATTTTTTCCAGGAAAAAGGCGCCGGAACCCCGGCCGGCGGAGCGCCCCCTGCGGCCGTCGAATCGTTTGTTAGGCCTGTGGCGGCGTCATCGCTGGCAGCTTCTCATCGCCGCGGCGTTTGTGTTGGTCGGGGTGTTGTTGTTTCCCGCCGGAAAATCCTTTCAATTTGCGGATTTGCGTGAGGGGGAAGTTTACGAAGGGGAGCAGATCATCGCACCATTCACGTTCTCAATAGATAAAACTGCCGAGGAATACGATCGCGACGTGCGGCTGGCGCGCGAAGGTGTGTATCCCGTTTTTGTCCGCAATGACAGCACGGAAGCGCAGCAATTGCGCGCGCTGGCAACGTTTCTCGCCAATGTGGAGCAAACGATCGAAGCGTTGGTGCCGGATTCGATGAAGCTGCGGCGCTTGCGCGAAGTGTTTGCCACGCAGCCGAAGCTGGTGATGTCCGAGGAGGGATTGCAATATCTCGTGCGCGGATTTACGCGCGGCGAGCGCCCGGCCTCCAACGGCCGGCGCTTCGGCGCTTACGCGGCGCAGCTTCGGCGCATTTGCCGCGATCTTTTTGCGGTCGGCATTTTGAGCGTCGAGCGCAGCGCCCTGCCGGAATACGTTCGCAAAATCTCCGTTCGCCACGACGCCGACGAAATGGTGGAGCCGCTCGAGCAGTTCCACGGGGCGGAATCGGTCCACGCTGCGGCGCTGCAAAAGCTCCGCGAGTTCGACGATTGGGGCGATACCGCGGTGAATATCGGTTATCAAATTTTGACGCATTTTTTGCAGCCCAATTTGTTTTACGACGAGCGGGAGACGCAGCAGCGCATTGCCGAAGCTGAGGCGCGGGCGCCAAGGGCGCGCGGCACGGTGCTCGCCAAAGAGCGCATCATTCAAAGCCACGACCGGATCACGCCGGAGCATTTGCAAAAATTGCGCTCGCTCAACGCGGAGATGGCGAAGCGCCGGGCTTCCGAAGGCGGCATTAAGTGGATGCTCCCCATTCTCGGCAGGATTTTCATGCTGATGATCGCCGTCGGCATGATCGGCGTTTTTTTGCTGCTGGCGCGCCCTACTGTTTACGACGATAAGCACCGCGTCTCGTTGATCGCGCTCATTTTGCTGCTGGTCATTTTTATTTCTTACCTGGTCAGCCTCGCCGGCTTGTCGGAATACTTGATACCGGTGGCGATGGTGCCGATGCTGCTCGTATTTTTCTTTGACGCGCAGGTGGGGTTCGCCGGCACGGTGGCGCTCGGCCTCGTGCTCGGCGGCATGCGTGGCTACGAGTTTAGCACGATGTTCACGACGCTGGTCGTCGGCTCTTTTTCCATCCTGGCGGTGCGCCGGGTGCGCTCGCGGAGCTGGATTTTCAAGGCGATTCTTTTTCTTGCGCTCGCCTATTTGGCGGTGATCGCCACCACCGCGTTTTTGCGCTCAACGCCGTTGGACAAAATTCTGGTGGATCTGCGCGACGGCGTTCTTATCAATGCGCTGCTCTGCCCGATTTTCATCTACGGCGTGATGGTGATTTTCGAGTATCTCTTCGATTTGACGACGGACGCCACGCTGCTGGAGCTTTCGGCGTTGAACCGGCCGCTGCTGCGCGAGTTGGCGCTGCAGGCGCCGGGAACGTATCATCACAGCATCGTTGTCGGCACGCTGTCGGAAGCGGCAGCGGAAGCGATCGGCGCCAATTCACTCCTGGCGCGCGTCGGCGCTTATTATCACGACATCGGCAAAATGGAGATGGCGGAATATTTTGTCGAAAATCAGCGCGGCGGCAAGAACCCGCACGAGAAGCTCACGCCGAACATGAGTCTGTTGGTGATCATCAATCACGTGAAGCGCGGCGTGGAGATCGCCGAGGCGAATCATATTCCGAAAGAGGTGCGCGATTTCATTCCGCAGCACCACGGCACCAATTTGATCGCATATTTTTACAAAAAAGCGCTGGAAAAAAACGGCGACTCCGAGGTGCAGGAATCGGATTTTCGCTATCCCGGCCCCAAGCCGCAATCCAAAGAGACCGGCATCGTCATGCTCGCCGATGCAGTGGAGGCCGCCGGCCGCGCTTTGCGCGATCCCTCCATCAGCCGTCTGCGCAACATGGTGAACGGCATCGTCGAAGAGCGTTTCAAAAAGGGCGAGCTTGACGAAAGCCCGCTGACGTTGCGCGATTTGAATTTGCTCAAAGAGAGTTTTGTCCGAACTTTGACGGGGATTTTTCATGGCCGCATCCAATATCCGCAGGACCAAAAAAATGGTGAAGCCCCGGCGCCGGAAAAAACGCGCCAACGCGCCGCCCGCCCGCCTCTCGCCGCCAACGGCGCGAATGATCCAGCGCCAGTCCGCCACGCCTCCTCCAAGCCCGGTCCGGGGAGACCAGCCGAGCCTGAAGCTCAAAATGTCCGTGCAGCCGGCGCTGCGCCGCCGCTGGCCCCGGCTGCTGACGAGGCTTGAGGCTCGCCGTCTCTCGCAAGCGCTCAACGAAGCTTGGCGCGATCATGCCGCCGCCGCAATTCAACTCGAAGTAAATTTTGTGGATGAAAACACGATTGCCGAGCTGCACCGGGATTTTTTACAGGACGATTCTTTCACAGATGTGATCACCTTCGATCTCGGCGTAACGCCGGCAAGCGAGCGCATTGCGGCGATTGCCATTTGCGTGCCGGTGGCCGAGCGTTATGCCGAGCGTTTTAACGTGCCGTTACGGGAAGAGCTGCAGCGGTTGGTGGTTCATGGCGCGTTGCATCTGCTGGGTTTTGATGATCATACGTTGGTGGAGAGAAGGCAGATGCGGTATTATGAAAACAGGATTCTCCAAAATTTGCGAGAGCCGGTGCAGCAACGATATACTCGTTAAGGGGTATTTTGCAACAGTCTTCGCAAGCAAATATCAGGGGAGCGATCCTTCGCCTCATGCTATTGCAAAAGCTTAGAAATGACTTTAAAAGGCATGGGTTTGAGCCGCTCCATTTCGACCTTATCGCCCTATATTTTTAAATAAACTGTTGACTTTTATGAAAAAATTAATATAATATAGGTAACAATTGTCCACGTCGACCTGTCGCAAAAATGGAAGTCTGTCACAGGTCTGTAGCATGTTGACCAACGGGATGAATTTTTATGCGTAAAGGATTTACTTTCACGCGATTTTTGACAAATTTTTTGCCTGGCCTCAAGCCCGCCCTCATTGTGCTCGCCGCCGTTTTGTGCTCTTCGGCTTTCGTGCAAGCCCAGACCCAAATCAGATCGTGGGAAGACAGATTTCGGAACCGCTCTCGCATTGACAACGCGGCCAACGTCCAGATCGATACGACGGTTGGTGAAATCTCGCTTTTGTCCATCCCCGATTCGCTTTCAACGACCGGGAATTTCCGGCTGGCGTTGAAGGGCATTGACCAAACCTTTATGCTGCCGCGGGGTTTTACTCTTTCCGAGGTGGCGGATATCGACTCCATGCCGGGGCTGGATAATGTTTTTTTGGTGACGGATTCCAGAAATCGGCTGGTCTTTTCTTACGACGCCGATGACGGAACCAGCAGCCTCAATTATATTGCCAGCCATAATTTTGTCTTCAACCCGGTTGATGCCTTTTCCTATTGGGAGAAAAATGAGCGAAAAATTCTTGTCACCGATGCCACGGGCAAGGTCGTTAAGATTAATACCGCGCGCCCAAATGTGATTGAATGGCCGAGGAACCCGGGCACTCCGCGTTATGCTTCGCTGTCGGCGGCCGTGGTCGTGCCGCGCCGCAATGAAGTGCTCATTTGTGAGACCGGCGCCAATCGCCTGATTGCGGTTGATACCATAAGCAACGCGATTAACTGGCAGTTCGACGGCGGCGCCCAGAGATTCAACAAGCCAGTCGATGTTGAAGTCGTTCCGAGCGATTCGCTGGTTTATCTGGTGACGGACAAGGGCAATCATCGCGTGGTTTTGGTGCAACGCAGCGGCGCGACCGGTCAAATCATTTTTCAGTTCGGAAATACGAGAATACCCGGTTCCGACAGCACTTCTTTAAATTCGCCGACCGATGCGGCGGCGCTGCCCAACGGCAACATCGTCATTTGTGATTCCACCAACAATCGTTTGATTGAAGTCACGCGGCAGGGAAGGATTGTTTATATTTTTGCACATCCGCTGTACGGATTAAAGCGGGTCTATCGTATTCCCAATGGCTTGCAAGCCCACAAAACGCTGGTGTCTAGCCGGGCGACGCCAACGGCCGTCGATATCCTGCCGAAACGCTTGGCCTATCGCTCGAATACGAACACCCCGTTCATCTCATCGCCGACGCTGCAATTCGGCCCGCCGCCGCGCGGGCGCGAAGTCGATTTTGATTTTCTGCGTTGGCGCGGCTTCATCCCCAACGGCGGCACCACTCCCGCGCGTATTCGCTTGAAGGTCCGCACCGTCAAAGATCTCAGTGACACTACCAGAGCCGAGTGGTACGGCCCAACCAGCAGGGATGATTTTTACACCGACACGCTTACGGCCATCAATTCTGTTCATGACGGCGACATTTTTTTCCAATTCCAGGCTTATTTGGATACGGATTCTTTAAGCTCCAATGATTTGACTTTTCGGTTGCGCACGCCAATATTGAACTCGGTCAGCGTCAGTGCGCATTACTTCCGGCCCAGTCCTCCCGGCAGGGTTTTATCGACGGTCATTAATGATTCTGCCAATATCATCATCACGGCGTGGCGCTCGCTCGAGTTCGAAGCCGATTTTTCAACGGTGCAGGGGCATTCGGTTCAGGTTGACATTCTCGACAGTACCGGCACCGGCACTCCTTTGCGTTCGGTTTCAGCCTTTGCACCTTTGTCCAGATTTTCCATCGACCCGTCCAGCGTCCCCAGCTTGCGGGGGAGGCAGGCGATACGGTTGCGTGCCACCTTGAAGACCGGCGACCCTTCAACCTTTACCTCGCCCATACTCATGCGCTGGGCGGTGGATTGGAATTACGTCCGGCTCGGGCCTTCGCAAGTTAGATTCACCAACGCCACTTTTGCCGGTGTAAACGAGTATCGCCTGCAAGGTGTGGTCGGGGACAGTGTTTATGCTTCCGTGGTCGATCCTAATGTTTTACCGTTGCGCGATTCAGTGGCCGTTACGATTGTCAGCGTGAAGAGCAACGATACTTTGCGGACGTTTTTAAAAGTGAACCCGATAACGCGGGAAGCTTTCAGAGCGCGTCCCCCGTTCCCGCTGGTGTTTCGCGGCGCGACCGAAATGGCGAACCGGAGCAATCGCAGGCTGGAAGTGGATGATCGCGATACGCTCCAAATTAGCTATGTGGATCCGGTCGACGCCTCGGATCGGAGCCGATCTTCGGCGCTGGTGGTGCGGCGCGTGTTCGGCACGCTGACGGCCGAAAACTTCTTCGGCACCC
>JBOHQZ010000402.1:0-6213 GCA_050732275.1 bacterium | reverse complement strand
ATTGCCGGCGGCAAAATTGCGCAGGCCCAAATCCAGCGCATAAATTTTCGGCATTTTGGACAGTTCGCGCCGCACGTTTTGGAAGAACGGCGTGAGGCGTTTGAAAATAAAAGTCCCTTCCAGCACCAGCAGATATTTATCGACCGTCGCCTGATTCAAACTCAAAATGTTGGAAATGGTGCTGACGTTAACGAGATTTCCAATCTGCTGTGATAAGATTTTTAACAGATTGTTGTAGCCGGCGATATTTTCAATTTTAAAAAAATCTTTGATGTCTTTTTGCAGATAGCTGGTGTAAATTTCCTGTAAGAGCGCAATTTTTCTTTGCGCATTGGCTTCAAGAACCACACGCGGATAGCCGCCATATTGCAAATACTCGGCAAGCCATTTTTCCAAAGAAGCCTGATACAGGCTCTGCGCCTGGCCTAACGCCGAGAGCAAGTTGGCGCTGTCGCCAATGGCCAGCTTTCCGGCAACCGCCGGAAAGCCCGGCCACTTCGTCGTGACAAATTCATCGAAGCTGAACGGGCGCAGGTTAAAAAGCCTTTTGCGACCGGTCAGCGATTCCGAAACTTTAGCGCGAATCTCAAGCGACGAAGAGCCACTGACAATGAGTTTGATATTTTTTTTGAGATCATAAATATATTTTAAAAAGAGGCCTGGATTTTCGAGCCGTTGCACTTCGTCGATAAAAACATAAGCGCGATTTTTCTTGTTAACCTCGACAAAGTTCAAAAAATCCGCGGGAGTTTTAAAAAAATCTTGCAGACTCCAGTCGTCCAGGTTAAAATAAAAAATATCTATGGCTGAAGTGCCGTTGGCAAGAAGGTGTTCGATGATCTGAGAAAGCAGCGTCGTCTTGCCGACCTGCCGTGAGCCGATAATGACGAGAATGTCCGGATCATTTATCCATGCCAGCACTTCCTGCAACAAACGGCGTTGAAACATTCTTTGCGGAATAAATTGCCCTAATCGCCACGGGTTTTGCAATTGAAAACTATTTATATCAACCATTGTTCACCCAATATGGTTTTACCAAAGGATTTTTCATAGTGCTCTGTGAGTTTTCCAATGGTAATTTACTCAAATGTTCTGTATTTTTCAAGTTTTTTCATTATTATTATTGCGGACACTCTTTAAATGAACCCTCCCGTTCACACCGGCGTCAGCTATTTCGGCAATCGCAATCCCCGGCATTTTCTCGTCGATCTCGAAGAGATCAAAAACCATCATTGCAATTTCATCGTCCACACGTTTTCCGAAAATGATCAGCTTTTTTATAAATACACCGTCGCGGAGTTGATCGAGCTTTCCAAGAATGTCGGTCTCGAGGTTTATGTCGATCCCTGGGGCGTCTGTCGAATTTTTGGCGGCGAGGCCACGAGCGATTTTGCCTTCAAAAATCGCGGCGTTTGCCAGATTCTCAACACCGGCGAAACCGCACCTGGCGCGTGCATGAATCATCCGCAAGTGCGCGACTTCATGTTCAAATGGATCGACGACGCCATCGAGATTGGCGCCGAGGTATTGTTCTGGGACGAACCGCATTTTTTCATCGACTGGGCTAATCAAAAAACCGCCAACGAGCGCTGGTCGTGCTGGTGCGCACATTGCCAGGAAAAATTCAAGCAGACGATGGGAAAGCCGTTTCCCGCTTTTGATGACTTGCGTCTCAATTCGGACGATGCCGGCGAGCTGGCGAATGATTTCATTCGTTTCCGCGAAGATTCCATTGTCGAGTTTCTTGTCATGTTGTGCAACTACGCGCGCAGCAAAGGCGTGCGCAATGCCGTTTGCCTGCTGCCGCACAAAGAGCGCCGTTACGGTGTCGTAAACTGGGCAAAAATAGCAGCCATTTTGAACCTCGATATTTTCGGCACCGATCCATATTGGCTTTGGTTCGAGCAACGCGTCGATAGTTTCGTCGGCGACTTTGCCAAAGAAGTCGTCCAGCTTTCGCGGCAATTCTATAAAGAGCCGCAAATCTGGATTCAAAATTTCAAGATTCCCGCCGGCCGCGAAGATGAAATTCGCGAGGCGCTCGCCGTGGCTTATGCCGAAGGCGTGCGCAATTTCGCAGCGTGGAGTTTTTACGGCAGCGGTTATATGTCCTACATCAAATCCGGCAACCCGCAAAAGGTTTGGGATACGCTCGGCGAAGTGTACGGGCAGATTGTTCGTGGGGAATGGCGGTAAGCGAGGCGTAAAACGTAAGGCGTGATTCGTAATTTACGTTTTACGACTTACGCCTTACGAATTAAATCCAAAATCCAACCATGACCAAAAAATACTTCCTCGGCTTCGATGGCGGCGGCACCACGCTGCGCGGTTGTTTGATTGATGAAAGCGGCGAAGTGTTGTCTGTAATCTCTCATCCGCCAGCCAGTTTTCCCAAATTGAAAGAGAAAATCGGCGAGCCGGTTGCCGCACTTGCGCGCGAATTGCAAGCTCGCGCCGGTTTACCCTTCGGTCCCGCCACGGCGGCAGGGTTTTGTTCCACCGGAGTTGGCCGGCCCGCCGAACGCGAAATCGTGCAACGGGCGCTCCGTGAAAAAAATGTTGCCGAAACCATCATCGCGGAAAGCGATTTCATGGCGGCGCATGCCGGCGCTTTCGGTGGCGGTCCGGGAATCATCGTCAATGCCGGCACCGGTGTATTCGGATTTGGCCGCACCGCAAGCAGTGAAAACATTCGCGTCGGCGGTTGGGGCTACTTGCTCGGCGACGAAGGCAGCGGCTTTGCGATGGCGCAAGCCGCTTTGATCGCCGCGCTCAAAGATTGGGATGGCCGCGGCCCCAAAACCACACTACGTTCCATTTTCGAAAAGCATTTCAATGTGCCAAGCATCGAACTGAGCATAACGGCGATTTATCATCCGGATTTTGATCGCGGCAAATTCGCCGAGCTGGCGCCGCTGGTGTTTGAAGCTGACGACAACGGCGATGCGGTTGCCCGTGAAATCGTTCGCCACAACGGCCGCGAATTGGGCCATTTGGTCCGCGCCGCAGCGAATCGAGGCCAATGGAGCTTTCCCATCCCACTTGCGCTTATCGGCAATCTCTTTCGCCGCAGTGATCTTCTGCTGCCTGGGTTTTGGGAAGTTCTTGACGCCAAGCAGTTTAATTTGATTGTGCCGCGTTTTGAATCGGTCGTCGGCGCCGCATTTTTGGGGATAATGGTCATCGGCATAATACTGCGTAATGATTTTCTGAACAACGTTGAGAAGTCGTGGCAGGTGAGCAAATCATAGTATTGCGTTTGTAGTTTCGCCTTTAGGCGTCGGGCTTTCGGCGAAAGCTGAACGCCAAGGCGTTACTACAAACGCTCATGAAAGGACTCTGGGGCAAGTGGATGTGGGGTAAGTAAGATGATAAATATTCAGCAAACTCTGAGCAAGTTTTCTCTTACGGATTGAAAATCTCACTGCTCATTGGTAAATATCGGTGGGGTTCTTCAATCAGTGGGGGACAAAGGGTTTCACATTACTATTCTTTCTAAATCTTATCGGTCTGTGTATGCACCGTCTCTTCGCTATTTTCCAAAAGCTCGAAAAGCGCATTATTGGCTTGATCTCCGGCACTTCTGCCGATGGCATCGATGCGGCGCTCGTTCGTATTCGCGGCCACGCCGGTGATAAACTCGAACCGCATGAACGCTTGCAAATCGAAGCTTTCGCCACCTTTCCATATCCGCCGGAATTGCGCGAGCAACTGCTGGCGGCTTCGTTGCCCGGCGCCGGAACCGTCGATTTGATCTGCCGGCTCAATATTGCCATCGGCGAATGTTTTGCGCAAGCCGCGCTGCAGATCATTCAACAGGCCGGCGTCAAGCCGCAGGATATCGATCTTATCGGCTCACATGGCCAAACGATTCACCATCTGCCTTTTGCCGAGCCGCTTGCTGGCATTCCCACTTCAGGTACGCTGCAAATTGGCGAACCGAGTGTCATTGCCAAACGTACCGGCATTATCACTGTTGCCGATTTTCGCGCCGCGGATATGGCGCTCGGCGGTCAGGGTGCACCGCTCGTGCCGTTTCTCGATTACATGGTTTTTCATTCCGCCGAACTGACGCGCGGCGTTTTAAATATCGGCGGCATTGCCAACCTCACCGTTTTGAAAAAAGGCGGCACGCTGAACGAAGTGATTGCTTTCGATACCGGTCCCGGCAACATGGTGATCGACGCGCTGGCGCAGAAATTTTTTGGCAAGCCTTTCGATGAGAGCGGCGCTCTCGCGGCACGAGGAAAAGTCTCTGAAAATTTATTAGCAGAATTGCTACAACATCCATATTTCGCCAAACCGATTCCCAAGTCCACCGGCCGAGAAGAGTTTGGCGCGGCTTATTGCGAACAGTTAATTCAGCGAGCCGCACACTTGCAACTTGCAACTTGCGACTTGCTCGCAACCGCCACGGCGTTGACCGCCGAAACCATTGCGCGCGAGGCCCAGCTTTTGGAAAAACGTTTTGGCAAAATTGATGAGCTGATCGTCAGCGGCGGCGGCATGCACAACCGCACACTGATGGCGATGCTGCAAGAACGCTTCGCACCGGCCAAAGTTACGACAACGGATGAATACGGTTTGCCCGGCGATGCGAAAGAAGCCATTCTCTTTGCCGTCTTGGCAAATGAAACTGTCGGTGGTTTTGCTGGCAATGTGCCGTCGGTGACCGGCGCGAAAGCGGCAACGGTGTTGGGGAAGATTTGTTTGTGATCTATTTTACTTGTTGACTTTTTGTCTATCGCGGGTTAAGTTTATGAAAGTGGCACTTTCATAAAGCCGTTACCCAAAAGGAGAATAAGCCTCATGCCACTCAACCTCTGCATCTTCGAAGACGAGCACTTTACTCGCCTCTATCCGTTAACATTAACCCGCCCGGCTTTTGACCTTCGCTGCGGCATTTCCCTCCTACGCGAAAAAACTGCACGTCGTTTTTCCGATAGCTACGTTCATCTTTTTTGCCGCGACTATCTTGCAGAGATTGTACGCGAAGCCACGTCCGGAGTGCCGGTCAATCAATTGCCCTCAGAGCCATGTCTTTTCATCAACGGCCGTTTTATCTTGGGAGAAAAACTTCCTGCGCCCGGCTCGCAAAACATGGTTTGGAAAAAAGACGGCGAAGTTGCGGCGGCGTGGATCAGCGCCGCCCGGTTGGCATCACTCGCGCAATTTACTGACGGCGTCATTCCAACCTCTTGGTTCGATGGCTTGCCGGTTGAAGAGATCGACGGGACGTTCATTCGGTACCCGTGGGATTTGGTGCATCAAAATCCCTCGCAGATCAAAAATGATTTCAGCCATTTCAATCGCGGCGGCGAGATTTTGGGGAAAATTTATCCCAACGTCACACTCTTAGAAGAGAAAAACATCTACATCGGCGCCGGCGCGAAAATTAAGCCCAACGTCGTGCTCGATGCCGAAGACGGTCCCATTTACATCGACGAAGGCGCGACCATCATGGCCGGCGCTTGTTTGCAGGGTCCGGTCTTTGTCGGCGCTAAATCAACGATCAAAATGGGCGCGAAAATTTACGAGGGCACCTCCATCGGCGAAGTGTGCAAAGTCGGCGGCGAAGTGGAAGAATCCATCATTCACAGCTACAGCAACAAGCAGCACGAAGGCTTTCTCGGGCATGCCTATCTCGGACAATGGGTCAACCTCGGCGCCGATACTAACAACAGTGATTTGAAAAACAATTACAGCACCGTGAAAGTCTACGTTAACGGCGAGATGGTGGATAGCGGCTTGCTGTTTGTGGGTTTGATGATGGGCGACCATGCCAAGTGCGGCATCAATACCATGTTCAACACCGGTACTGTCGTCGGCGTGATGAGCAATCTATTCGGCAGCGGCTATCCGGACAAATTCATTCCCTCTTTCGCCTGGGGCGGCATCGAGAGCATGGAAATTTACGAAATAGACAAAGCGCTGGACGTCGCCCGCCGCGTCATGGCCCGGCGGAAAATGGCGCTCACGGCGGCGCAGGAGCAGATGCTGCGGCAGGTTTTTGAGATGACTGTTTCTGAACGGAATTTTTGATCAACTTAATCGTGAGACGTAATTCGTAAAACGTAAATTACGAACACGCCTTACGTTTTACGCATTACATTACACGTTACACGAAAGAGAGGAGGAATCATGCTGGTCTACATCAAAGAGAATTTCGACGACATGAGCAAAGCCGGCGCGCGCATCGTGGCGGATTTGGTG
>JBOHQZ010000401.1:0-6220 GCA_050732275.1 bacterium | reverse complement strand
CATCCGTTGGGATAATTTTTTTGATCCTGTTTGGGTGCAGCCTTGTCCGCGTTGTGCCTGTGAACTTATAATCTTATAATAATGAATGCGTTCAAAAAATAATTAAGGAGGAATGCAGTGGCGATAAGGATCATTCAACTCGGAACACCTCGCGCCCCTGGAGAGGGACTTCGGATTGGCACCGTGCGACGCCCGCCACGCGGAGTGACGAAGACCGAATTCGCTTCACGCAACTACTACGACGTTT
The DNA here is from genome assembly GCA_050732275.1 of bacterium. Lineage (GTDB taxonomy): Bacteria > Zhuqueibacterota > Zhuqueibacteria > Zhuqueibacterales > Zhuqueibacteraceae > Zhuqueibacter. The sequence goes on along the minus strand of JBOHQZ010000401.1, from coordinate 5,973 downwards.
GGCTACCAGAGGTCGCCCCCAGCGAGCCGCTTGTCAAGACCGCTCAACAGACAACCGACGCGAAGGGTTGGAACTCCTTTGTCAAACGCTATCGTGGCGAGATGAAGCGGCCGGAGGCCTCTCGGCTCCTCGACCTGCTCGCGGCCCTGTCGCACCAGACTGCTCTGTCAATTGGTTGTTACTGCGAAGATGAGAACCGTTGCCACCGTTCCGTGTTGCGAACGTTGCTGGCAGAGCGAAACGCGGAGCTTGTTTAAAGTTAGCCGCGCCGATCGGAACCAAGACATACGAGGAGAAAGATAGAATGAATATCGCGAGTAACATTCTCCAGGCGATTGGGAATACCTCGTTAGTGCAGTTACACAAAGTTGTTCCGCCCGGTGGCGCGCAGATTTTTGTGAAACTTGAATGGGAAAATCCGACCGGCAGTATGAAAGATCGTGCGGCACAGGCGATGATTTCAAGGGCTGAGGAAGATGAGCGCTTGCGGCCTGGCGATACTATTGTCGAGTACACCGGCGGCAGCACCGGCATATCACTCGCGTTGATTTGTGTTGCGAAAGGGTACCGCCTTCATATTATTACTTCCGACGCTTTTAGTCAGGACAAACTAAATCAGATGGCGGCTTTCGGGGCCGAGCTCACACTGATACCGAGTGAGGGCGGCCTCACGACAAAGAAATTGATTTTAGATATGATCGAAGCTGCCAAAGAATTTAGCCGGAGACCTCACACATATTGGACCGACCAACTCAACAATCTTGACAGCATTGCCGGCTACTTTCCGTTGGCTGAGGAAATCTGGAACCAAACGAACGGAGCAATTGATGCATTTGTTCAAAGTGTTGGTACAGCGGCTTCATCGCGAGGCGTGGCAACAGTGTTAAAGAATCGTAATCCCCAAATTAAAGTGATAGCTGTCGAACCAGGCGAATCCGCAGTATTATTAGGCGGTCAACCCGGCCCCCATAAAATCGAAGGTGTTGGGATTGGCTACACGCCGCCACTCTGGGAGCCAAGTCTCGTGGATGAAATTATCGCGGTGAAGACAGAAGACGCGAAAGCAATGGCTAGGCGTTTAGCCCGTGAGGAGGGTCTTTTTGCGGGCACGTCATCAGGCGCAAATGTCGTCGCAGCAATTCGAGTCGCAGAGCGATTAGGTCCAAATGCTAAAATCGTTACGTTGATGGTAGATTCTGGTCTAAAATACCTCAGTACAGATGTTTACAGAAAATAGAATACTCACGTTTGTAGTTTCGCCTTCTCCGCCCCGCGCTCAAAAACAAATAAGGAAGCGGAGCGGGGTAGGCGTGAAACGTTGGCATTGACATAAAGCGCGTGGTTATTTGAAGCATTTTCTCAATTCGTTTGCTCGACGCCTGAAGGCGTTACTACGAACGTTATTTTCGTGGTAACATTATTTAAAGAGGAAATATGGCCAACCATCCAAGAAATGTCGCCGTCTTTATTTTTGACGAAGTCGAAGTGCTGGATTTCTGCGGTCCGTTCGAGGTGTTCTCAGTGACTGGAAAACGCGACGGGTCGAATCCGTTCAATGTTTATACCGTCGCGCAGGAAAGACGCCCGATTTTGGCGCGCAATGAACTCAGCGTCAACCCGCGTTATACCTTTGCGGATTGCCCGGCGCCGGATATTCTCATCATTCCCGGTGGCTTCGGCACGCGCCGTGAAATGAACAACAGTGTTGTGCTCGATTGGGTCAAGCGCCTTTCGCCAAGCACCGAGCAACTGCTCTCCGTTTGCACCGGCGATTTGATTTTAGCTAAAGCCGGCTTACTCGAGGGTTTGGCGGCGACGACGCATCACGGCGCGATTTCGCTTCTGCAAGAGATCGCGCCCAACACCAAGATTGACGCCACGAAACGCTTTATTGATAATGGCAAAATCATCGTGTCGGCTGGAATTTCAGCCGGAATCGACATGTCGCTTTATGTCGTCGCCAAACTGTTGGGAAAAGCGCAGGCGTGGGAAACGGCGAAATACATGGAATATGACTGGCGCCCGGAATCGCAATAAATGAACGACATCGAACTCGTTGTTTTCGATCTCGCCGGAACAACCATTGAAGATGCCGGTGAAGTTCCCGAAGCTTTTACTTTGGCGCTACACACCCACGGGCTTACCATCACGCGCGAAGCTTTACACGCTGCTCGCGGCGCCTCAAAGCGCGAGATCATCAGACACTTTGTGGAAAGCCAGTTTTCCGGTGAAGCCTCGGCTATCATCGCGCGCACGGAACAAATCTTTGCGACGTTTCGCCAACACTTAACGGAGATTTACACGAGCCGAGGCGTCAGAATCATTCCCGGCGCGACGGAAACCTTCACATGGCTCCGCCGCCGTGATATCAAAATAGCGCTAAACACTGGGTTTGATCGGGAACTTACGGCGTTAATTCTTCAAGCCGTGAAGTGGGATAAAGATTTCGTGCATGCCGTGATCTGTGGTGATGATGTCGCGCAAGGACGTCCGGCGCCATATTTAATTTTTCACGCGATGGAAGCCACCGGCGTCATCAATGTATCTCGAGTCGCCAATATCGGCGATACGAGGCTTGACATCGAAGCCGGTCGAAACGCCGGCGTGCGATGGAACATCGGCGTTCTTTCAGGCGCGCACCGACGAGAACAATTGGCGCAAGAGCAACCCTCGCATTTGCTGGCAAGTGTAGCTTCTGTACCTGCGTTGTGGAATTAGTCTCTTTAAAGTGAAATCTTTGCCGCAGAACACACCACGCAGTGTGAAAAAGCAAAGATTTTTGGCTCACGGAAATGAACTCTCACGGAAAAAAAAGATGAAAAATTCCGTGAGAGTTCCATTCCGTGAGCAATCATTCTTTTTCGTTGCGGATCATCCGCATTGAGTTATTCTAATTTATGAAAACTCTAGGAATCATTGGCGGTATCGGGCCGGAATCAACCGTTGAATATTACCGCCTGATCATTGCCTCGTATCGCGAGCAGAAACAGGATGGAAGTTATCCCACGATTTTACTCAACAGCATCGACTTGCGAAAGATGCTGGATTTGGTCGAGGCAAATGAATTCACCAAGTTAACCGAGTATCTGGTTGGTGAAATACACAAGCTGGCTCGGGCCGGAGCGGATTTTGGCGTGCTGGCTTCGAACACGCCGCACATCGTTTTCGATGATATCCGCCGCCAGTCACCCATTCCTTTGATCAGCATCGTCGAAGCCACCAGTGAGGCGACTCAAGCGCTCGGATTAAAAAAAATCGGATTGTTTGGCACGCGTTCCACTATGCAAGGACGTTTTTATTCAGAGATATTTTCCAAAGCAGGGATGACGCTGGCCGTGCCCGAGCCGGATGAGCAAGCCTATATTCATGACAAATACATGCGTGAGTTGGTCAATGGCGTCATTCTGCCGGAAACGCGCGAGCGCTTGCTGACCATCGTTGAGCGCTTAAAAGAACGGCATGGCATTCAAGGACTGATTCTCGGCGGAACAGAGTTGCCCTTGATTTTGCGAGACGTCACGAGCAGCGGAATCCCATTTTTAGATACGACAAAGATTCATGTCGAACGCATTGTCGCACAATTATTGTCGTAGCGGGTTCTAAACAAACCGTCATGAGAAAATGAACACGATTTCATCGCCTTATCATATTGCACAAGTAAATATCGCTCTCATGCGAGGGGCTTTGGATGATCCGATTATGGCCGAGTTTATATCACTCTTGGATGAGATCAATGCGCTTGCGGATCGCAGCCCCGGCTTCGTATGGAGGCTGGAGACTGAAGCGGGCAACGCGACTTATCTACGCCCCTATGATGATGATCGTATTTTATTCAATCTCTCGGTATGGCAGTCTATCGAACAACTAAAAGAATATGTCTACAGAAGCGCGCACGGCGCCGTGATGCGGCGGAGACGTGAATGGTTCGAAAAATTTGATGGCATGTATATGGCACTCTGGTGGGTAAAAGCTGGCCATATCCCGACAGTAGAAGAAGCCAAACAAAGACTCGATTATTTGCGCGAGAACGGAGAGAGCGTTCAGGCTTTTACATTCAAGAATATTTTTCCGCCTATCGAAGAGATAATCAAAGTTTGAAATTTAGGAGATCAAAATGAAGGCAAATTTCTTGCGCCTCTTTCGCCATGCGGATTGGGCGAACCGTCGCGTTCTGGCGTTGCTGCAAAGCGTGAATGAGCCGCCCGAGAAGGCATGCCGCTTGTTCGCGCACGTCTTGGCTTCCGAGCAGGTGTGGTTGACACGATTGCGCGGCGAAGATAGCACGGCGCTCGAAATTTGGCCCGAGCTTTCTTTGGAGAAATGCGCGGCGCTGGTGGAAAAAAACGCGGCGGATTATCGGGCTTATTTCGAAGCGTTACCGGATGCCTTTTTAAGCGATGTCATCACTTACCGCAACAGCAAAAGCATCCAATTTCGCACGTTGGTCATGGACGTTTTCACTCACGTCTCGGTACACGGTTCCTACCATCGCGGCCAAATTGCTCAGACGATGCGAAACGCCGGCCACGAGCCGGTCAATACTGATTTCATCACGTTCGTTCGTGAGGGAGACTGAAACGGATTTGACAAACGTCCGGACGCTATGTTTGATAAACGCGATAAATTCTGAAAATCAGAATTACTCATGAGAAAAAACGTCCGGAAGGTGAACTTAGAAAGATTATCATGCCAACCTTTCCTATTATGCAAGTCGACGCCTTCACCGATCGCGCTTTAACGGGAAATCCCTGTGCGGTCGTGTTCGACGCGGACACACTCAGCGACGAAACCATGCTGGCGATTGCTCGCGAAATGAATCTCTCCGAAACGGCATTCGTGATTCGTTCGCAAGTTGCCGACTTCGGCGCGCGCTATTTCACGCCGGCGGAAGAAATTCCCCTGGCCGGCCATCCCACCATCGCCACCGTTTTCGCGGTAATTGAAACTGGCCGCCTCGTTTTGAAAAGCGCTCACACGGTGGTCAATCTGGAATTGCGCGTCGGGCCGATCCGCGTTGACATTGAATCGGCCCAGGGCAAGGTGAAACGCATCATCATGTCGCAGAAGAAGCCGCAGTTTCTGATGAAATATGATCCCGTGCAAGTTTTGCCCATCTTCGGTTTGACCAGCGATGATGCTCTCCCCAATGTACCGATTCAAACCGTGAGCACCGGCACGCCGCAGTTGATGATTCCCTTGCGAAATTTGGCAGCGCTGCGTCGGGCGCAATTGAACATCGCCGCTTATAATGAATTTCGGGCGCGTGCTGATTTTTTCAGTCCGCATCTTTTCTGTCTTGAAGGCGCAACGGAAACAGGACGAACGTTTGCGCGGCATTTCGGTACGCCGCCGGATACATTGGAAGATCCTTTTACCGGTTCCGCCACCGGCGGCATGGCGGCTTATTTATGGCATCATGGTTTGATCGAGCAGCCTCAATTCATCGCCGAGCAAGGCCATTGGATGAATCGGCCCGGTCAAGCAACGGTTGAGATTGTTGGACCGCGTGGTAACATCGAAACCGTCAAAATCGGCGGCAACGCGGTGACGGTGCTGCGGGGAGAGTTGATTCTGTCATGAACGAAATTCAAGAGATCAATTTTCCAATGCGGACGAGCCGCAACCAAACAGGAAAAAATTTATCCACCGAACTTCGCCGAAACCACCGAGTGTCGCCGAAATTTTTTCGGCGAATCTCGGTGTCTTCGGCGTTTCTCGGCGGAAAAGTTTTTGCTTTTTTTGGGCAAAGTTTTTACTTGTAACTGATTATGTACAATCCCCAATACTATCGCGTCACTGACGAAGAAACGATCAATCAATTTATCCGGCAAAACAGCTTTGCCACACTCGTCAGTTGTGATCAGCAATTGCCGGTCGCCACGCATTTGCCTTTAGAGCTTGCCCAAAACGAAAGCGGAGAAAAATTTCTCAACGGCCACGTGGCGCGCGCGAACAAGCAATGGCGCACCTTTG
>JBOHQZ010000400.1:0-6222 GCA_050732275.1 bacterium | reverse complement strand
TACGCCACGGGCGGCACCTGCGTCGTCCACCAGCGCGCCGGTGGCAACGGCGGTAAAATCCTGGCCCGACGATCGCTCAGCGAAAAAAAGCAGCGTCATAACCAACATGAATGTTTTTGACAACCTCATCGTTTTCATGGTAAATGTGAATGCGTGGCCAATGAAACAAAGCATGATAAGTCTCCTCTTGTTTGCGTTATTTGCCAGCCATCCAAGTGGTAAGATTATTTTCCAAAATATCGAGCGGCATCGGGGCGTTCAACAGAATCTGATCGTGAAATTCGATGAGCATTGCTATCTCAGCAAAATAAGCTTCATGGTATGAATAAATGAGCCCGCTTCCAATCGATAAAAAAACACCCCGCTTGCGAACGCCGAGCCATCCCAAAAGACGCGGTATCTTCCCGCATTCTGCTGCCTCGCATCGACTAGCGTCGCCACTTCTTCTCCTGATAGATTGAAGATTCGTAATGTCACCTGAGCGCGCTGCGGCAAGGCGTATGCGATCGTCGTCACCGGATTGAACGGATTCGGGTAATTCTGAGAGAGCGAATACGATTGGGGGATATCGCGATCTTCAGCCTCTTCCACTGCGGTCGTCCCAATCACGAAAATCCGCTCCTCAGCGAAAGGCGAGCCTAGAAAGCCGTGATCAATCGCCTGAACCGACCAATAATAGACGCCTTGTGGCAGATGCTGGAGTTTCCACATGGCGCTGTTGCCGGCATTCCCGAAATCCACGATCTTGCGAAAACCGATGGCAACATTGGCGTGTGGCGAAACGATTTCCACACCGCCGGGCGACGTTCCGACCCGCAGGTTATACGTCAACCCGGCCTGAGGTGTCTCAGAATCGATTGCCTTCTCCCAACTGAGAATGACGGAATCCCCCTCGACGCGTGCCGCGAGAAGAGTGGGAGCTAAAGGCGGTGTGTTGATCATATCGATCTCGTTGCGGTAGATTTGGGAAGCATGGGTTTCTTCACCCAAGTTGAGCGGTCCGGCAACCACCACGTCGAGATCGTTGTCCTTGTCGAAGTCACTCCAAGCTAGCGCGGATGCTTCCCGCGGCGAAATCGAAGTCGTCAAGAATTCAAAACTGCCGCCGTTGTTCCTGATAATTCCGGGCCCCGACGATTGTAGGATGTCTAGATCGCCGTCATTGTCAAAATCGCCCCACCCGGCGTCTTGGCCGGTCTCTCCAAACTTGAAAGGGATATTTGCAAATGCACCTCCATCGTTGCGGTAGAGCCTGGTACCCAAGAGAATGTCGAGATCGCCGTCATTATCGTAATCCCCCCAACCCGCTGAACCGGTGCCTAACTGCGTGATGCCTGCCAAAGAAATCGAAGTTAGGGCGAAACGGCCACTATCGTTGCGATATACAAGAATGGAAGGCGGGACGTTGCCCGGCGTGCTTTGGCCGATCAACAGAAGATCGAAGTCGCCGTCTTGATCGTAATCTCCCCAGTCAGCCGCTGCATCAAAAACGTTCAGCAAAGCGGCGGCTATTTCGGAAAATTCGCCGTCATGGTTTTGATATATCCTCGTAAAAGGCCCGAGCCTTGTGGACGATCCGGAGAGAAAAACGTCCAAGTCGCCGTCATTGTCGTAATCAACCCAGTCGACTGCAGAAGAAAATAAGGCTTCCAAGGGCGCGGCAATGTCTTCGAAACTGCCGCTGGCATTTTTGTATATCTTGGACACGGCGCCATTCTCATCGACACCCGATAATAAAAGATCGAGATCGCCGTCGTTGTCATAATCGCCCCACTTCGCGCTGCCTCTGCTTACGCCGCTGACTGCGGCGTTGATATTGGCAAAATTTCCATTGTCGTTGCGATAAATGGCGGCAAATTTTTGGAAAGACAAGAGGTCTTCGCCGGCAAGAAACAAATCCAGATCATCATCGTTGTCATAATCTCCCCAGGCCATCAGTTTTTCGACGCCGTCCAGACCGGCTAATCCGGCGCCGGCGTCTTGAAAATTGGCAATTTCTTCCGGCGAATATTTGTAAACGGTCGCGCCGACTGCATAGGCCAAGTTCTCGTTCACAATGTGAAAGCGGTTGAGCCGCTCGCCAAAATCGGCTTCTCGCCAAGTCTCGCCGCCATCCGTTGTCATATAGGTGCGATCGGTCATCCCAAAATGCGTGCCGACCCAGCCGGTGCTCTCGTTCACAAATCCGATACCTTGCATACGCAGGCCGTTTCCGACAAATTTTTCTTCCCACGTCGATCCGCCGTCTTTCGTTTTGAGCACATAAGCTTGATCGTTTTCACTTTCAATCGCCACATATCCCACCTTTGGCGTCGGAAAGGATATTTTCCAACCCCATTCCTTTATGCGAGACGTCGTGTATCTCGTCTCCCAGTTGCTGCCGCCATCAGCGGTGAACAGAACCACCGCGCTGACATCCGGATAGATACCGTTGGGACTTCCTCCAACCACGAAACCCGAATCCGGGCTGAAGAAATAGCAATCAATCAAATTATTGGCGTAGGCGCGCATATCAATTGAGGCCCAGGTTTGCCCTCCATCTATACTTTTGATGACGACCGCCGGCCCATCGTACTTTCCAGAGGCATAAATAACGGAAGCGTTGACGACCGAGATGCCGCAAATTCCGGCTGGTCGAGGGTTGACCAAGTTTCCAACAGACGCCCAGCTCATTCCACCATTAATCGTTCGCCAGAGTACGGGGGCATTGAGGCTTCCCGCCCAGCCATGCAAAGAATCCGCAAAAGCTATGCTTCTAAAATTAACCCGAAAATCACCCAATTGCAGGTTCCAAGTAATGCCGCCGTTCACTGTTTTAAAAATTAAGCCGTTAATATGAACGATCCAACCTATCTCAGGCGTCGAAAAAAACACGGACTCATATCTATCGCCGCGATAATTGGCGAGCGGCAACACTTTCCATGATGATTCTTGTGCGAATGCGTGGTTAGCGCCAAGCGCTAACGCCATAAGTAATGCAAGACGTCTGGACATTCTAGCCTCTCCAAATAAATAATCGTGAGGTTGTTCGCTTGCAGCAAAACTCTTTTTTGCGATGCGAAGTTATTTGCCGGATATCCACACGTTGAGATTATTTTCCAAAATATCCAATGGCATTGAGCCATTCAACAGAATGCGGTCGTGAAATTCGCGGAGGTCGAATTTCGCGCCCAGTTTCTTTTCGGCACGGCGGCGCAGCTCCAAAAGCTGCAGTTGGCCGATCTTGTAGGATAACGCCTGCCCTGGCGCGGCGGTGAAGCGGTCGATTTCGTTGATGCCGAAGCCGTGCGTATTTTCGTTGAGAAATTTGATGGCTTCGTCTTTCGTCCAGCCTTTGTAATGAATGCCGGCGTCGCCGACCAAACGACAAGCGCGGCCCATTTCCATCATCAGCATGCCGAGGTATTGATAGACGTCGTCATAAAGTCCCATCTCTTTGCCGAGAGACTCGCAATACAATCCCCAGCCTTCGATGTATGCGCCATAATAACCGAAACGCCGAAAGCGCGGCATGCTTTCTTGCTCCTGCCCGACGGCGATTTGCATGTGATGCCCTGGCAACGCTTCGTGCAGAAACAGCGCGGTCATAATATGGCGCGGGTAAGTTGGCAACGAGGCGTTGACGTAAAACACGCCAGGCCGTGAGCCATCCGCAGCCGCCGGCATGTACGCACCGCCGGGAAAAGTTTTGGCGCGAAACTCTTCCACCGGCTTGATTTCAAAATCTGCTTTCGGCAAGGCGCCAAAGAGCTTGGGCAGTTGCGCCTCGATCTTCGTGCGAATTTGGCGATAGATGATGAATATCGAGTCTTTGTCGGTGATTTGCATCGCCCGGTTTTGTTGGACCGTCGGCATGAATTGCGCGATCGTGCCTTCAAAACCGAGGCGCTTGATGACGGTTTGCATCTCCTCGCTGATGCGCTGCGCTTCCTTCATGCCCAAATCAAAAATTTCATCCGGCGACATCGGCGTGGTCGTAAAAAACTTGGCGTTGTAGGCGTACCAGGCTTTACCGTTCGGCAACGACGACAGGCTGATCGTGCTGCGCGTCTTCGGCAGATATTCGTTCTTCAGAAAATCGTGCAGCTTTTTGTAAGCCGGAATGATTTTGGTCTGAATCGCTTCGGTGTAGGCTTTAGTCAAGCGCGCTTTCTCGGTCTCGCTGAAATTAGTTGGCATCTGCGCGACCGGCTGATAGAATGGGCTTTTCTTGGCCTCATCCACCACTTGCGCCTGCCATTGCGGCAACGAAAGCTCGATAACGGTTCGGGGCTGAACGACGCCGCGTGCAACACCTTTTTTCATGTTTTGAATGGAAACCTCGATCCATTCCGAGAAAGCGCTCGTTCGCTTCAGAAAATCATCGTAGTCTTTCACACTCTTGAACGGCTGCACTCGCGCGCCGGTCACCAGCTCGGGAAAGTTGGCCGGCAAACAGTTGAGATGATTGATCGGAATGAGATGATCCGGAAACTCGAAGCCCGCAACGTTCATCGCCAGCTCGCGCTTCAACATATCGTAGCTGATTTGGTCGACAGCGGCGAGTCTGTCGCGATCCAATTTTGCCGCTTTAGCCAGATATTTCTCGAAGAGCGTTTTGAGTTTGGCGCGGTGCGCTTCGCTGATGTCTACCAGCAGCAGATGATTGTAGCGGTTATCGCCGATCAAAGTGGCTTGGAGTGGGTTCAATTGCAGAAACTCTTCGTAGTAATTTTCCGCCAGGGCGCGAAATTCGTTGTTTGCCGCAGAAGACGTTGCAATAGCGGAGGCTGCGGTTTGTTGTCCCGAAGAACTGGCAGTCACTGGCCCAGAAAAAGAATCATGCTTTGCCTTTTTCCCATCGTTGTTGTTCAGCGCAAGAGTCGCTCCCAACAATAAAATGGAAGCGTATAAAATGCCTTGTTTCAACTTTTCTTTCATGGCTTCCTCTCCGGCGGCAGCGCATCAGTCACCTCCATCACCATTTGCCATTGGTTGTCGTCGTCGGATTTCCACACGCGCGCGTAGTAACCTTTTTCCGTTACGCCATTGGAGCTATTCACCTCTTTCATCTCATAGCTGCCGTAAGTGTAGCCCATATCGCCGGATTGCGCGACGTCGGAAAAACTCGTTTCCCACGTTTGGTTGAAAGCCTTCGTGGCGAGAAACTGGGTAATCGCCTCTCGCCCAAGTATCGGCGGCACGCCTTCACGATGCAGGCGCGCGTCGACGTTCGCATGTTTCGCAAATGCCTTGACGATGCCGGACGTTTGTGCGGATTTAAGAAAGTCGCGCTCCGCGTTCATCAATTGCGTCCGCGCCGCCTCCACATTCACTTTGGCTGCGCTGGTTTTCTTCCGGAGGGGGCGGGCCGTTTTCACTTCGCGCGATCCGGTGTAGGGTTCATTCGTGTCGACGCCGAGATCGAGCGCGACCTTCCATTGGCCGTCCGCTTGCTTCTTCCACACCGAAAAGAAAAAGCCATATTTCGGCGGACGTGTTTTAAAAATTTTGTCCGTAATCGTAACCGGCCCGGTGTTATAACCCATGTCACCCGCGGCGGAAATATCGCTGAAAATCGGTTCCCATGCGATGGTCACCGCGTCAGGTTGCAACGACGCCGGCTGCTCTCGGACTGATTCTTTGTACTTGACCGGTTGCGGCTGAAAGGCGATGCCGCCGGCGGCGAAAAATTCCGTGAACGAAGCGCGAATGCCTTTCTCCAAACAAGCGCGCGCAAAAGCGCGTTCGGCCTCGACGAGTGAAGACAGCGCCGCAGAAATCTGTTGATCTTGCGAGAGGCCCAATGCACTACCAACGATCAATACCAAGAAGAGTATACCACGATTTGTTCTCATGAACTCTTTGCTCCTCATGAAATAGGCAAAAGGATACCGTACATAAAAAAATACAAGGGTGCAATTTCCAAAAGTTGCTTTTTGGCAGGATTACAAAATTCACAGGATTTCAAAAATCGGCTACATCCTGTTATCCTGTCAAAAACAAAGCCCCTTTATTTCCGATCAACTTTCGGAATTGCTCCATCCTCAAACCAGTAAATGGCATCTTCGGGGATCATCTTTTCGAGCTTGGCCCGATCGTTGGCAAACCACGCGCGCCAAACTTCTTCACGGGCCGCCAGAATTTGCTGGCGCATTGGCGACGGCACGTTGGCCGGCATCGACATTTTCTTCGCCAACGCGTCGGGATGCTGCGCCACGTGCGAGGCGATCTGAATCCAAT
>JBOHQZ010000399.1:0-6261 GCA_050732275.1 bacterium | reverse complement strand
TGCTGCTCTTGTCTGCTGGGTGCATGCCATTGCTGCTCAATTTTATTTTGCACTTGCACAAGATAATACGGAAACGGAAATTCCTCCGCGTCGATCTTCATGGCATTGCCGCCTCCAGATACACCACCACTTCCGGTGCCGGTGCTTTTGGCCGCAGTGCCGGAGGCTCCAGAAGAGGTTGGCACATTCTGTTTGGCCGGAGGCGGCGTTTTTTTCTCCGGCTTTGCCGGCACGACAACTTTGGCGGGTTCTTTCTTTTCGACGGCAGGCTTTGGCGGAGGTTCAGGTTTAGGCGTTGCCTCGACTGCAGCAGACAGCTCCGACGTAGCTTGCTTGGACGCGCCGGCGGCCGGTTTTACCACGAGCTTCGCCGTCATCAGGCGTGGATATCCTCGCGGGATTGGGCGCGAGAGCGTCAGGCTCACTTGCCACAGCACGATAAAAATGGCAAGATGCGCAGTGGCCGAAATGACAAGAGCGCGTTTCATGGTTTCACTTCCGGCTCGAGCACCAAACCGACATTCTCAATCCCGGCGCGGCGGACCGCATCCATGACCTTGATCACCTGGCCATACGCCACTGCCGCGTCGCCTTCAATCAAAATCGGCAGATTCGGCGCGCGGCCACGAAGCTGGGTGACCTTGAGGGCGAGGTTTTCCATCGTCACTTTTTCCTGGTTGAGAAAAAGTGTGCCGGCGCGATCAACCGCAATGATGATGGCACGCTGCGGCTGGGATTCGCGGATTTCGGCTTTGGGCAAATCTACTCGCGTTCCGGAGCGCATGAACGGCGCCGAGATGATAAAAACGATCAGCAGCACCATGGTCACATCAACGAGCGAAGTCACGTTGATATCCGGCGCGATTTTCACTTTTCGGCTTCTCACGATGCCACCAAGAAATAAAATAAATTTTCAATTCGGTCGAGAGGCGAACCAGATTGTCTTCAATTTTGCGCAGCCGGTTGGCCAAAATATTGTGGCACAACACGGACGGAATCGCCACCGCCAATCCCGCCACGGTGGTGATCAGCGCTTCGGCAATACCCGGCGCGACGACGGAGAGATCCGCATTGCCGCTCTGGCTGATGCCGATGAACGAATTCATAATGCCCCAAACCGTGCCGAGCAATCCGATAAACGGACTGACCGTGGTTATTGTCGCCAACAACGACACCCCGGTTTCAAGCTGCGAAAGCTCGATATCGGTGGCCGTCTCAAGGCGAAGCGTCAAGTCGCCTTCGATGGAATGGTTGGCGCGATCGGCCAAGCTTTCGGTGAATTTGGATTGCGCCGAAACCGGTTCGCCTCCTCGTGCTGAAGCTGTGTTGCGGCGGTCAAACGCAGCGGCAAGCGTGATTTGACCTTCTTCGAAAATGCGGCTGATGGCGCCGGGGCGGTTCTTGACGGCCTTGGTGTACACGGTCGGTAAATCGGCATTGGGCCGCAGCAAGCTGAGCAGGCGGTAATAATCGCGCTGGAAGGAGCGAAATTGCCAGAATTTATTCAGCGTAATCGACCAGGATAGGATCGAGAGCAGCAACAACGCCACTAAAATGAATTTCGCAAATGCGCCGGCTTGCGTGACCAGATCCATCACCCCATTCCCCGGCAAGCCGAGACCGGCGGCGGGCAAAGGTATTGCGGTTAGACTCAACGAAAAAAATGACATCAGTCCTGAGATTGCCTTTCACGTCGCTAAACGACGATTCATCAACTTAAAGCTTCTTTAATATGGACGCTTTTTCAGCCGCAAAGGTTGTAAGCACGCTGAAAAATTCTCCCACGTGTTTCGGTTCGCGTTTGAAGCTATTGATAATTATACCAATTTTTTGCCTTCGGTGCAAGGAGTTTCTCAATTCATGGATCTTTGGAGTATTGGATCGCTGGGGCAATGTATTATCGGATTCCAATACTCCAGCAATCCATTACTCCAACACTCCCAAAATCCATCACGCCAATATTCCTGCTTCATCCCGTCGCCCCCCGCCGTTCTTCCTGCAAATGCTCGCGGGCAACCTCAGCCCATTCTCCTAAAGGATCGACTTCAAGATACTTTCGCCACAGTATTTCGGCTTTGCTGACAAGGCCGAGGCGCTCGTAAACCAGCGCGAGATTGAACAACGCCGGTTCGTATTCCGGATACAACGCAATCGCCTTTTGATAAGCCTGCAATGACCTTTGCAATTCCGCGGCCTCGTCGTAAACGTTACCGAGGTTGTAGTAAATCGTATGATTATCCGGATCGAGCTGCACGGCGCGCTCCAAAAGCTGCCGGGCACGTTTCAGCTCGCGCCGGGCGTAATAAATATTCGCCAGGTTGATCATTGCCTCGATGTAATTCGGATTCTGCGCCAATGCGTTTTCGTAGGCCTCGATAGCTTTGTCATAAGTTTCCGGATTGTTGTCGTATTCGTAACCGATGCCATACCAATCTTCGGCAGTGCGCACCGGCTGTTCGGGGGCGCGAGACATTGCCAGAACCTGACCGCGCGGCTTGAACTCTTCAAAACTGATCGGAATTTGCGGGGAGGGTGATTGCGCGGCGACCAACCTTGCGGCGATGTTGCGCAACGGCAGGCCTTGCGCGAGCAATTCATTGATTTGCCGGAAGAGCAGCAGGTCTTTAAATTGGTAATACTGATTCGCATTGGTTTTGACCGCCGGCGTGAAGAGTCCCCAGCGCGCGAAATATTTCACGAAGTCGGGCCGAATGTTGGGAAAGACGCTTTGCACACGGTCGAGCGAATAAAATTTTTGCTCCAACGTCGCTTTGCTCTCGAGGCCAGCCATCTCCAAAAATTCGGTTTCAGAGATGATGCGAATGTTGCCGCCATCAGCGTTGATCTCCTCGGCGCGTTTGAGCTTGTTGCTCTTGACAAGTTCTTTGAGATAACCCTCGTCGCCAATGACCAGAAACGTGACGTTTTTATTCACGCCGGCGGGTGTGGTTCCGCCCAATTTGCGCACCAGTTCCTGCGCCTCGCTGCGGGGAAATGAGGCGAGCTTGCCGGTGAAAACCACTGCTTGGTTGACGAAAACTAAGGAAGTTTCCGAGTGATTATTGGGAAGGTGTGAGGTTTCAGCAGACATGATTCATTTAAAACAAAAATCGAAATCTGAATTATGCAAGGGTTTCGTGATTACCGTAAAATAAATCCCTGACGCAACGGATCACTTGGATCGATCAGCAGCTCATTTCGCCCTGTAATATGCGCCGTGCCTGTTACCTTCGGAATCACCGATGCGTGCGGCCCGAACATTGTCGTTTCCACGACTTCGCCAGTGAAGCAGGTGCCAAGAATGCTCTCCACCACAAAAGGTTCGTTCATTTTAATTTCATCGCGTGCATAGTGCAAGGCCGCTCTCGCGCTCACGCCGGTGCCGGTCGGTGAGCGATCTACCTCGCCGTCCGCGAAGATGCAAACATTGCGGCTGTGATGGCGCGGATCGTGCGGTGGACCGATAATAATCGTGCCGTAGAGAAATCCCAAATCTTTCTCAAAGGGATGTCGGATGGGGAGGCTCTGCATCACCGCGCGTTTGATGTGCATGCCGGTATCGATGAGTTGGCGAAAGTCACTTGGTGTTAAGCCTACGCTCAACTCTTCGGCATGGCAGAACGCATAAAAGGCGCCACCGAAGGCAACATCGTAACGCACGCGGCCAAAGCCGGGAACTTCGACGTGTTGATCGAGTGCGTAGACGAACGAGGGAACATTGTGGAAAGAGACTTCAACGACACGACCGTTTTCACGGCGGGCGAATGCAGTCACTCGGCCTGCCGGCGTGTCCATGCGAATGATCGGATTGTCTCCCGCGATCTTGATCAATCCGGTATCCAATCCAACCGTCGCCAGGCCAATAACGCCGTGACCGCACATCGTGCTGAAACCCTCATTGTGCAGAAACAGCACGCCGAGCGTCCCGTCAGCAGTCACCGGCGCAGTGACGATGCAACCGTACATATCCGCGTGGCCGCGCGGCTCCCACATCAGCGCCGTACGCAAATGATCAAGATGTTCCTGTGCATATCGCCGCTTCGCCAGGATCGTGTCGCCGGGAATAGGAGGGAGGCCGCTCGCGATCACCCGCAACGGCTCGCCGGCAGTGTGAGCATCGACTGCGGTGATACGCATCCAATCCTTGGGCGGGGTCCAATCAAGTGACATGTGATAAAGACTTCAGTCTTTCAAGACGAACGTGACCTTCATGGTCACGCGATATTCAACGATCTTGCCACTGGCAACGACGACTTTCTGTTCTTTGATCCAGGCGCCCTTGACATTTTGCAGCGTCTTGTTGGCGCGCTCGACGCCGCCATTGATGGCGTCTTCGAAACTCTTGGAAGATGACGAGGTGATTTCGGTAACACGTGCGACGGACATGGTGCTCCTCCTTGAGATTGTCTGTTACTAAAGTTTAGCTATTAAAAAACTTTATCCGTTTAATCTGTTTTACGCCACCTTGCGTTTTTTCTCAGCCTTGGTTGCTGGCGGCGCCTTTTCCATTTTGCGCTTCGCCGTTACGGCTTCGGATTGGACTTCACCCAAAACGGCATCTTCAAGTTTCGGCTCTTGCACCGGCGCCGCGGTTTCGACTTCCGCCTTCTTGGCCTCGGCGACCTTCGCTTTCAGCATTGTCAGCAGCCGTTCTTGATAAGTATCTTTGAAACTCTTCAAGCGTAATTTTTTGGTATGGCGCTCGATCAGCTCGTCGGCCATTTTGAGGTCTTCCTTGTTTTTAGCTTTATGGCCGTTCAGCTCGCCAATCAGCTCGGTGTTTCGCATTTCATTCCATTGGCGCAGAGTGGAAACGACGATGGCGTTCTCTTTCACCCATAGCGCCACCACAAACTCGCGGCGGCGCATGACGATTTTGCCGATGCCGTACTTGCCGGAATTGCGGATGGATTCCCGCAACGTCGCATAAACGTCGGTCGCCAGTGGCCCATCCGGCGCCATGTAATAGGACGTATCGAAGTGCAAAGGATCGAGCGCGTCTTTGTCGACAAATTGCATCACTGCGAGCGAGTGATCGGCGTCGGGGTTGATCTTTTGGAGGTCCTCCTCGCTGACGGTAACGAATTTGCCATTTTCGTACTCGTAGCCCTTGACGATCTCTTCATCCAAAACCGGGCCGTGGGTCGGGCAGCGCTTTTCCATTTTGATGCGCGATAGACATGGGGCGTGGAGCGAGTTAAACGTCACCTCGTCGTTCTGGGTGGCGGAGAAGATTTTCACCGGTATGTCGAAAAGGCTGAATTGCAGGCGGCCGTTCCACAAAGCGCGCATGGGACTCTCCTTAAGATAATTTGTGAAATATCATGGACAAATGATAAGAAGAAGATAAGAAAATGTCAAGTAAAATTTTATCTGCGTGTGATAATATTGCTCGCTTGTTTTAGCATAAGAATACACGCATGAACAAGAATATGGAGAGCCGGAACGAATATTTTCTCCCTTGCTTTTCTCTTAAAACTTGTTATCTTTGAAAAGCCGATAAAAATCCCCGGAAAATTTTTGAGGCGCGAGCTGCCGGTTGCTTTCGCATCTTGATTAAGGAATTTCGGGGCTGGAAAGGAGTTGTCATCATGAAAACGATCTTATTGGTCGAGGACGAAAAACATCTGCGAACTTTGTATTCGCAGGAATTGATAGCCGAAGGCTATCACGTGGTTACAGCGCAAGACGGCAAGGAGGCGCTGGAAACCGTCAAAAACAGCCCGGTTGACCTGGCGATACTCGACATCAAGCTTCAGGGCGAAAACGGGTTGGAGGTGTTGCGGGATGTAATGGAGCGAAATCGCGGACTGAAAGTGATCATCAACACCGCTTATTCATCCTACCGCAATGATTTCACCAGTTGGTCTGCCGACGCTTACATCGTGAAGTCCTCCGATCTCGAAGAGCTAAAATCCAAAGTGCGCGAGCTTATGCCGCTCGGCGCAGAAGGCTGAGGGCCAAGAGCAGAAAGCTGGGTGTATTGGTCGATGTATGTGCGCGTTGTGTTTTTGCGCTCTGCCCCCGCACTATGCCCTCAGCCGACCATCATCTCAATTTGCAAGGGAAATGGCCGCCTGTCCAAATTGCCAGCAGCAGGTTCCGGAAATTTCTGCTGGAAAGTTTTGCCCATTCTGTGGTGCGTCGCTTTCGCCGGAAACGGCGACTACTCCTTCTGCGGGAAGCGAGCCGCTAGCGCCGGAGCCAACGCCAACCGGAGCGGCGGAGCTGGCAGTACCGGCGCAGGAATTTTCTGCGCCG
>JBOHQZ010000398.1:0-6277 GCA_050732275.1 bacterium | reverse complement strand
GGCTTTTCGGCTTTGATCGTGCCAATTTCGGGGATGGTGATTTGAAAATCGGAGAGCAGTTCGAGCAAGTAGGCCTCAAATTCTTCGTCGCTGCGGTCCACTTCGTCGATCAACAGCACCGGCGCTTCGAGGCGGGAATTTTCAATAGCTTGCAGCAGCGGACGGCGCAACAGAAATTCCGGTCCGAAAAGTTCAGCTTCGTTGATTTTCTCATTGCGGGTTTCGTGCAAACGAATATGCAGCATCTGCCGCGTGTAGTTCCACTCGTACACGGCGTGGTGCACATCGAGGCCTTCGTAGCATTGCAGACGAATCAACTCGGTGCTTAACAAGCTCGCGAGCACTTTGGCGACTTCGGTTTTGCCGACGCCGGCCTCGCCTTCGAGAAACAACGGCCGGCGCAATTTCAGCGCGAGGAAAATGGCTGTTGCCAGCCCGCGCTCGGCGATGTAGCTTTGCGCTTGCAGCGCTTGTTGGACATCGTCAATTGAGGAGAAGGAGGGCATGGGGATAGAGTGATTTAGAGGGCGCACGCGACAAAAGTTATAAATGTAGCAGTTGTAGCTCAAATTCGTTCTTGCTTGCTGCCATTTCTATATTTTTCAAAATCTTCTTTATTAATCATGATAAATTACGATCTAATTCCCTCATTTGCAAGACGGATTTTTGCGAAATCTATAAAGTGCTTGCGCAACATTTCCGCGCGCAATCCCATTTCACGAGCTTTTCTTTCTCTTGGTCAGGCCAAACCGTCGCGGCTTCTTTTTATCGGCGCTCTTTGGCGGGCGTTCTTTCTCTTCCATTTTTTCCTTCATACAATCAAAAAACTTTCCGGTCAACTTCTGCGTTACCCCACCCATTAGGCGGTTGGCCACGGAAGCAAGCGTTCCGCCAATATTGACGTCGGCTGTCCAATCCAGATTCGTCGTTTTCTCGTCAACCGGGGTCAGCTTCAACTCACTTTCGCCATCCACCACGCTATTCGAGGCGCTGCCGTGCATTTTCATGCGCGCGCGGTGGGGCGCCTCCAATTCCAGCCACTCCACGTTGATGGTGAACGTGGCCGTAAATGCCCCGACGCCAAAACCGACTTCGGCATTGAAATGCGTGGCATCGACAACGGTAATGGATTGCAGTCCCGGCACGCATTGGCCAACCCGATTCGGATCGGTGAGAAATTGCCAAGCTTTCGCTTGGGCGAGATTAAGTGCTTGCTTGCCTTCAAAGTGCATAAAAGTTCTCCGCGCTGGTCTTGTTGCTGGTTGCTCGTAGCTTGTCTACTGATCACTGATTACTGATAACTTGTTCTTTATATTTTTCCGGTTCTCGATCAAATTTCTGCTTACAATGGGCGCAGCAGAAATAATACGTTTCATCTTCGTAAATGGAGGTATATCGCGCCGTCGCAATCTCCACCATCATCCCACAAATCGGATCTTTGGCATGGCCTTTCATCTCAACAACAGCAATCGGAGCCGATTGTGGCGCACTCACGGTCAAAATCGGCAATTTGATTGATGGAGGACGGCGTCGTACTTGCACAATTTCGGCGAGAATGCTGACGGCGATCTCATCCGGCGTTTGCGCGCCAATATCCAAGCCAGCGGGGAATTTGATGTGCGCCAACTTTTCCGCCGGCATCCCGATTTCGCGCAAGTAGTCTATCGCCGCCTGCCCGCGTTTCTTGCTCGTGACGAAAGCGATATAAGGCGCGTCCGTCGCGAGAATTTGCTCCAGGGCGCGCTCATCGTATTTGCCGTGCGTGGCAATCACGATATAAGTTTGCGGCGTGAATTTGAGCTGGCTCAGATCGAGTTCGGTTAAAATATTGTCGGCTTCCGAGAAGCGCTCTGGCGTGGCGTCGGGATCGATGACGGCAATAGAAAAGTTAACCGCGCGTCCCAATCGCGCCAGCGTTTCCACCACCGGCGACTCGCCGATCAATACCAGTTGCGGCTGCGGCATTATTGGTTCGATATAAATTTCCAAGGTACCTCCGCTGTGACAGGTCATCAAAAATTCCAAAATTCCCTCGACGGTTCTCACTTCGTCCGACACCGAGGGGCCGATGCGCAAAAAACGCGGCTTGCCCTCGTTCAGCGCTTTCACGGCTTCCTGCCGGACAATCGGCTCGGCGCAGGCGCCGCCAATCCAACCGCGCAGCGCGCCATTTGCATCAATGATCGCTTTCGCTCCCGGCTTGGCGGACGTGGGTTTTTCGCAACGCACCACGGTGGCGATGGCGAAAGGCTCGGCGGCGTGGCGAAGTGTGTGGACTTGGTCCCAAAAATTTTCGGCCATAAATTTACATTTCCTCAATGCTATTTAATTCAACCTTTCAACTGGCAATTTTGTTCTTGAAACATTTTGAAATTTCGCCAGGCCTACTTGTTTTCCCGCAGTACAACACTTCGGCCGATGAAGGAGAACAACAGGAGCACGATTGCGGAGAACCACCCTCCCACGCTAAATGTGTCTTGCCCGTATAGTCCAATCATCAAGCCCGTTCCCACGATTACAGCAGCGAGTGCGCCAAACTGCCACATGCCGTAAAGAAACATGAACGGCAAGTAATGAGTACCTAGGGCGATCATAAAGGCCGGGTAGAACCAGTTGAGGCGATACATTGTTGCCGCGGCAACCAGAAGGAGGTTAAGCGGAAGAGTAAACGCCAACTGCATAGCGAGCTGGCGCATCGAATTTCCCGCGCCGAGCGAAGCGCGCCGACCCATTACCCGCAGCAGCAATAGCGTAAGCGGGAAGATAAAGAAACCGCCAAAGATCAGAGCGAAGATTCCATGAATGGGCGAGCTCCACGTGGCCAAAGCAGCAGATAGGAACCACACACCACTCGAAACAAGTTGGCCCGCGAATCCACCCAGGAAAACTGAACGAACCTCTCGTTGAGCGTCACTGATATTCATTGAGCTTTGTGGTGAAGTTACATTTGAAGTTTTGCCAGCAATCATTTTGCCTTACAAAGGATTTTTGCGGTTTACCACCGCCCAATTCACCAACGCCAGCGCCGCGGTTGCTGTGATCGCCAGCAATTCACCATACCCCATGTTGGAAATAAGATAGAGCGAAAACAAAATTCCTATCACGGCAAACGCCGGTCCGAACGGTAGGCGAAACGCCTCGGCTTGCGGTTGCTGCCGGCGCAGCTTGATTAGCGCCCCACATACCAAGCTATAAGTGAACAATCGCGCAACTGCCGACAGCGACGCATTCCCTTTGAAACTTCCCGCAACGGCGAGACTCAACAACAGCACGGCAAAGACAACAATCGAGACATGCGGCGTTCGAAATCGCGGATGGATGGCCGCAAAGAATGGCGGAAAGTCTTTGCCTTCGGCAAACGCAAACGTGAGTCGCGGAGAATTCAGCATGGCTGAGCTTAAGTATCCGTACACCGAGATGATCGCGCCGAGAGTGACAAGTCCTGCGCCGCCAGCGCCCATGAAGACGCGCGCCGCCTCGGCCAACGGCCGCTTCGTTGCTTCAGGCGTAACGAGCGCGGAAACGACAACCCACTGGATCAAAGTGTAGAACAGCGCGCACACCATCAACGCGGTGAATAGCGCGAACGGCGCATCGCGGCGCGGATTCGTGGCTTCACCGCTTGGAATCAGTGCGGCTTCAAATCCTCCATAGGCAAACATCAACAACAAGAGCGCCTTGGGCCAATCACCGGTTCCGGTTGAAGAAACCGTGACGGCAGTATTGCCACGCAGCAGAATAATTCCGGCCAGGATGAAAATCGTTAAGGGAACGAGCTTCGCAACGGTGAAGATATTGCTCATTTGCGCGCCCACACGCACGCCGCGATAATTGATGGCAGCCAAGCCTCCGATGAGGAGCGTCAGTATGGTTATTCGTAAAACAGTTCCGGTTGCGCCGGGCCAAAATTCTGCAAGGTAATCCACGAATAAATTGGCATTCGCTGCCGCCGCGGTGAAGCGAACCAACCATGCCAGCCAGCCCATCTGCAATCCGGTGAAACGCCCGAATGCCGTGCGCGCGTAGATATATGGCCCGCCGGCATCACGAAATTGGGACGCCACTTCTGCAAAGCATGCCATGATGATGCCGATTCCCAGAGCGGCCAGCAAGTAGGCATACGGACTCGCCTTGCCAAGCAATCCCGCGATCGTCGAGGGAAGGCCAAAAATTCCGCTGCCGATAATGGAATTGATCACCAGCGCGGTCAGGGTCCAACGTCCGATGACGCGAACCAATCCGGTTGGTGATTCTGCAAAATTTTGTGTCAATGAAGATAAAATGCTTTCGGATAATCCGACAATTCCCAAAGCGGACGAACCGCAACCAAAAACGTCGCTCACGGAATGGAACTCTCACGGAAAAAATTTCAAAAAATCTCTTCCGTGAGAGTTCCATTCCGTGAGCCAGATTTCTTTATTTTTTTGGCAAAGATTTCACTTGTAATTGATTATAATCATATCAAGTCCCCAGCGCTTTGGCCGCCAGCGCCGTGCCAACGATGCGAGCGCGGATTTTTTCAAAAGCCGTTTCGCGCGAGGTTGAAGTATCGTCACCGAATGGAGAGAAACCGCAATCATCCGTCGTTCCCAATTGGCGCAGCGGAATGTATTCGACGGTTTCGAGAACGCGATCCCTGACTTCCTCGGCGGTTTCCACTCTGGGATTGATCGGATCGATCACGCCGACAAAAATTCTGTGATCGGCTTTTGCGTGCTCCTTAATGATTTTCAGAACTCTGGCGCGGTCGCTCTCGCTGGCCAACTGGATATAAAAATTTCCAACTTCGAGCTTGAACAAACTCGGCAAGAGTTCGGCGTAATCCACGTCCGCGCTGTGGGTCGAGTCTTGGTCGCCGCCCGGGCAGGTGTGAACTCCGATTCTCTTGCGTTCCTCGGCTGAGAAGCGATCCAGCACCCGATTGTTCAGGTCGATGAAGCTTTTCAGGAGTTGCTTGCTCGGATCAAGCTTGACCACGAGCCTTCCCTCGGTGAAATCGATCTGAACATTATACGCGCCCTTTTGGAGGCAGCGGCGAATGTCGGCTTCATTCTCGCGAAGCAGGTCATTGATAAACGCTTCTCTTGAATAGCCCTCGATCCCGTTTTGCGGATACAGCAGGCTCAAGGCCGATGCCGAGATGACCGCTTGCTTGACGGGAACGCGCGCATGCCGCTGCGCTGCTTCCAGGTATTGATCCGCGTAGGTCGTGTAACGAAACGGCCCGGCGGTCAGCTTGGGCAACTGGCGCGTATGGCCATCCGCAAAGGGAATCGTGACGCCATCCGAGGCGAGGTTTGCCAGCCCATGAATCGGATAGGTTGCAAAACTGGGCTTGGTCTGTTCCCCGTCGGTGATGACCGGCGATCCGGTGGCCTCGAAAAGCTGAATGGTGTTGAGAATTGCTGCATTGTACAACGCCTCCAACTCCCTTTGCGAGAGGCGACCGGCTTGGAACGCCTGCATCCCTTCGATCAGCGCTGGCGGTCGGGGAATGCTGCCGATAGGTTCGGTTGGTATTGGCATGGTAGAAATACCTCCTTAATTTTTTGACAGCACCAATGCAAATATATAGCAAGAAATATTACATTTCAATTTGTTCCGGCTTCAAATTTCTTGGTTTATAGGCATTCTGTCGAAACATAATCCGCACCTTCACAAAAATTTGGTTTAACCAAGAAAGCACCGACGGGTTGCCAGCGCACTGTTAGAATGGCAACAGCCGGCCGGTACGCTGGCAGTATTCCCGGTAAGCTTCACCGAAGTGTTCCAGCATCATCGCTTCCTCGGAGGGGACACGGATAAGGTACAGCAGCAGGACGGACAATGGAAAGGGTATCGCCACCATCCAATTGGCCGCGAGCAGGCCCAGACCGGTGCTGATAAACAGCAACGCCGCATACATCGGATGCCGGATGAAAGCGTACGGCCCTTCTGTCACCAAGCGATGTTTCTCCCTGATCTCGAGTCGAGAAGACCAGTTCTTGCCCAACGTGTGGTGAGACCACGCAAACAACAACGTGCCGACGAGCGCAATTGCAGCCCCGAACCAGCGGATCGGTGCGGAGACCTCGAATTGGAACGTGTTGAGCAGAGTTGTGAAGACATAGAGCAGAATTGGGATGGCCGGTGACCACGCCAGCCAGTGGAGAAATCTTTCGCGCGCGGCGTAGAGTTCCTTCTTCGTGACGACGCCGGCCTGCTGTTTCTGAAAGTAGATGCGGACCAGCAAGTTGATGGCGAAGATGAGAAACACTGCGATTCGATAAGGCATTTC
>JBOHQZ010000397.1:0-6283 GCA_050732275.1 bacterium | reverse complement strand
ACGTCGAGTCGATGTCCGTGCGCCCGGAGCTGCGGATGATCGGACATACGGGATTCTTGACTTTTGCGCGGAAAGTTGAAACTTCGCCGGAGGCGCCTATTGCGACAGAACCGGCAGAGAATAATTTGGACGAGAGCTCTGATCTGGAAGAAGCAGTTGAGTTTTGAAATAGTGCAGCACCTGCCGTCGCCAAAAAATTGCGCGTGCAGTTCATGGTGCGCGACGGCAAGCCGTATGCGGAAATCATTCGCGCCGCAAAAGATACTAACGCCGATTTGATCGTCATGGCCAGCCACGGCCGCGGCCGGCTCGCCGAGCTTTTGCTCGGCAGCACCACGGACCGCGTAGTGCAAAAAGCCCCGTGCGCGGTTTTGGTCGTGCGCGAGAAGCAGCGCGGATTCAAAATGCCGTAATCGTAGCGCAGACGGCTCGTCTGTGACAAAAAAAGCCCAACCGACTTATCTCGTCCGTTGGGCCGCAGGCCAGAGTTAAACCGGCACTATCAATGTATGGTGAAGTTAAGCATAAACCCCCTGGTGTTTCCCAGGATTGGGCTTTCAATATCCTCAAAATCGTTGTCCTTGCCGATTTGTCGCTTCGTGTAATCAAAATCCTTCCAGAAAAACTCGGCACCCACCGAGAGAAAACGCGCGAGACGATATTCCGCGCCAAGTCCCCACGTCACGCCGCCACCATTCAACACCGTTCCCTGGGAGCCGAGAAAAAATGTCCCCAGGCCGAATTTTCCATAAGGCCGCAATTTTTGGTGAGGCCGCAATTTATACTGCACACCCAGCGCGATGCCGACAAAATCACTTTCAACCTTCGGATCCAGCTCATGCGTGTGTTTGCTGGCCTCGGCGCCCAGCCATATCGTCACCCGCTGCGAAACGCCATAACCGAGGCTCAGCGCCGCCCAATCGCCCTTCTCTAAGTTTTGCGAAGCCGGAACGTCCTGCGAGCCGAGGCTAAGATTGAGCTTCAAGCCGATATTGGAATTTTTGTCATCCGCTGCGGCCGGCATGACAAAGCACGAACACCATGCCGCCAGCGCTGCGATGATCAGTACCATTTTGCTTTTCATAGTTGCGCTCCTTTTGTAATCTTTCGTAACGCCCCGATTGCCTTCTTAAAAAACGAAGGAAGGCCGGGGCCAGTCTGCGGGGCCACGCTTACTATAGACTGCAATTCTTTCATTCTGTTATAATACAAAAGGCATTCCATTTTTCCAAACGCGGCTAAGCCCCTGAAATTTCAACGCAGATTTTGAGGGCAAATGTGTGAGAAATTGCCACAGTGTTGCAAACGAGTCACAGCCTGATGACCGTTCAATCTCGAAAGTATTGGGTCAGTTACAGGGCGTAGCGCCCCGCCTCGCGGGGCAGTCTGGAAGACTGCGCTACGTTTTTTAACCGATATAGTGAGGCGTTACGCTCGAAAAATTTTACCGGTTGCTTTTGGAAAAAAATTGTTTATCTTTCAACTCGAATATGGATCGAGTGAAAATCGTAGCCATCAACTTTATTAACAACGGAGAGAGAAATGAAACGCGTTGTTCGAAGCAGTTTTCTTTTTGTTTTATTGCTCTTCACCAGCAGCATTCCAGTGCATGCGCAAGAAAGTCTCTTGCGCTCCGGCCCGATGGTGGGTTACGGCGAGCAACGAGAAGTCAAGCTGTGGGTGCAAACGACCAGACCGGCTGACGTGCAATTGCGGTATTGGCCCGTTGATCAACCGGCAAACGCGAGTTTGAGTGCGCCGGTTCACACCACTGCCGCACAAGATCACATCGCGCGCTTTCTTTTAGCCGGCCTGCCTCCCGGCACGCGTTTCAGTTATGAGCTGTATCTCGATGGCGCTTTGACGGCCCGGCCATATCGGCTGGCCTTTCAAACCCAGCCACATTGGCAATGGCGCACCGATCCGCCGGCATTCACCGTGGCGTTCGGCTCGTGCTCTTATGTCAACGAGGAAATTTTCGACCGTCCCGGAAAACCTTATGGCAGTGAATATGAGATTTTCGCGGCCCTCACGGCGCAGCAGCCCGATTTGATGCTCTGGCTCGGCGACAACACATATTATCGCGAGCCGGATTGGTACTCGGAAGCCGGTATGCGCCATCGTTTTGCACACACTCGCGCCTTGCCGGAGCTGCAAGCGTTGCTGGGCGCCACGCATAATTATGCCATTTGGGACGATCACGATTACGGCCCGAACGATGCCGACCGCACGTATCGGATGCGGCAAACGGCTTTGCAAATCTTCAAGGATTATTGGGCCAATCCCAGCCACGGCAGCGAAGCTGTTCCCGGCGTTTTTATGCGCTTCGAATGGGGTGATGTCGAATTTTTCATGCTGGATGACCGTTATCATCGCTCGCCAAACCGCATGGCGGATGCGCCCGACAAAGTCATGTTTGGCGAGGCGCAGATGCAATGGCTCAGGGAAGCGCTCGTCTCTAGCCGAGCGCCGTTTAAAATCGTTGCCGGCGGCAACCAAATGCTCAATCCAATGAACGACTATGAAGCCTTTCCGGCTTACCGGCACGAGCAGCAGAAGCTCTTGCAGTGGATTCAAACGCAAAAAATTCCTGGTGTGTTTTTTCTTTCCGGCGATATTCATCAAACCGAGTTGATCAGAATTACGCCTAAAGATTTTTATCCGCTTTATGATTTTACCAGTTCGTCACTCACTGCCGGATTGAATGACAAAGATTTGAATAACCCGGCGCGAGTGTCGGGGACGCTGGTCAATGACTCTCACAATTTCGGCCTGTTGCGCTTCGACGGTCCGCGCACCGACCGCCGCGTGACCTTGGAGTGTTATGACAAAGATGGGAAGAAACGGTGGCAACATCAAATTGCGGCCAAAGAACTGCGTGCGCCGGAAGGGAAGAAATAAATTTCACTTTTCATGAATCCCGACTTCCAAATCAGCAAGTCCTTCGCCATCGCCATGGATGCCAAAGATCCTTTGGCAAAATACCGCGAGCGCTTTCACATTCCCAAAATCGCAAATGGCGACGACTGCATTTATCTCTGCGGCAATTCCCTGGGTTTGCAGCCAAAATCCGTGCGCGCGTACGTCGAGCAGGAATTGAAGGACTGGGAGAGGCTCGGCGTCGAAGGCCATCTTCACGCCAAGCATCCGTGGCTGCCATATCACGAATTTCTCACCGAGCAAACGGCGCGGCTCGTCGGCGCCAAGCCCACCGAAGTCGTGGTGATGAACTCGCTCACGGCCAATCTGCATTTTATGATGGTCTCGTTTTACCGGCCGACTTCGCAGCGGCATAAAATCGTGATCGAAGCCAACGCTTTCCCTTCGGATCAATACGCCGTCAAATCGCAAATCCGGTTTCACGGCTTCGATCCGGCCACCGCGCTGATCGAGCTTTCACCGCAACGAGGCGAGGATACGATTCACACGCAGGACATCGAGGCACTCATTAAGAAAGAAGGTGAGACGATTGCACTCATTATTCTCGGCGGCGTCAATTATGCGACCGGCCAGCTTTTTGAGATCGCGCGCATTAGCCAGGCCGGCCATGCTAAAGGTTGCGTCGTCGGCTTTGACCTGGCGCACGCGGTTGGAAACGTCATCTTGAAGCTGCACGAATGGGACGCAGATTTTGCCGTGTGGTGCAGCTACAAATATCTGAATGCCGGCCCGGGAAGCGTCGCCGGTTGTTTCGTTCACGAAAGGCACGCCAATGATCCGGAGCTGCCTCGTTTTGCCGGCTGGTGGGGACACGACAAGAAAACGCGATTTTTGATGAGGCCGGATTTTCATTTCATTCCCGGCGCCGAAGGGTGGCAGTTGAGCAATCCGCCGATTTTGCAACTGGCGGCTTTGCGCGCGTCAATGGCTATTTTTGACGAAGCCGGAATGGAAAAATTGCGCGCCAAAAGCGTTTTGCTGACCGGCTATTTGGAATTTTTGCTGGATCAACAACGGCATGAAAATTTTTCCGTGATCACGCCGCGCGATCCGCAACAACGCGGCGCGCAGCTTTCGATCCGGGTGAAAAGAAACGGGCGATCATTGCACGAGCGCCTGACAGCCCGAGGCGTAATCTGCGATTGGCGCGAGCCGGATATCATTCGCGCCGCGCCGGCGCCATTGTATAATTCCTTTCTCGAGGTCTATCGTTTTGTGGAGATTTTCGTGGAAGAAACCCGGCTTTACGCGCTTGCCTAAACGAAGCTTTGCTTCTCGAATCGGCTCCATAAAGAATGTAGCGTCTGGTTCAACGCTTGGGTCAGGCCGGAGATGAGCCTCTCGCGGAGGGTTTCCGGAATTTTGTATTCGACTTCATAAATGTCGTTTTTCTCGCTGGCGGCAAAGAGATAATCATCGCTCGTCATCAGCTCATCGACCAGCTTCAATTCGATGGCGCGCTTGCCATGCCAATGCTCGCCGGTGGCAACTGCAGCGGTATCCACTTGCGCGCGGTTTTCTTTGAGAAACGCTTTGAAGATCGCATGCACGTCTTCGAGCTGCTCGATGAATTTCTTGCGCCCCTTTTCCGTATTTTCGCCGAACAGCGTCAGCGTGCGCTTGTATTCGCCGGCAGTGATCAGCTCATAATCGATGTCATGCTTCTTGAGCAGGCGGTTGAAGTTGGGGACTTCCGAGACGACACCAATCGAGCCAACGACTGCGAAGGGCGCTGCCAGAATACGATCGGCCACGCAAGCCATCAGGTAGCCGCCGCTGGCTGCGACTTTGTCCACAAGAACGGTCAAGGGAATGTTTTGGCGTTTGAGACGCAACAGTTGCGAAGCGGCCAATCCGTAGGAATTGACCGTGCCGCCCGCGCTTTCCAGGCGCACCACGACCTCGTCGCTCGGCTTGGCAACGGTCAGCACCGCCGTCACTTCCTCGCGCAGCGAGCTGACAGCCGAAGCCAGAATATCGCCCTTGAAGCTCAATACAAAAACCTTTTTCTTCTCGGGCTCCGTTCCGCTTTTGGCTTTTTTCTTTTCAGCCTTCCGCCGCTTGTGCCGCTCTTTGGCCGCCTTTTTCCATTCGTGCTCGGACAGCATTTCGTCTTTAATGGCGTCCCTTAAATTCTCATAATGCCGGTTGAGTTTTTTTATTCTTATTTTTCGTGGACTGGCCCGGCGCTGGTGGCGCAAAATTGTCGCCACGCCTCGCAAAACCAGAAAGATGGCCAGGGATATGGTTATAGTCTTGGCAAGAAAAAGCGCGTAATCTTTTATCACTTCCACGATCATGGCAAGTTTTCTCCTTGGTGATATCCAGGTTTTTTTATCCGGTGCCGGGCGTTTTTATGGGAATTTCGTATAATGTACTGGCAATATATATGGATGATAATATATATTAATTTTGTCAAAAGTACAAGTTCGGTATTTTTAACAAACTAAAAACGGTCAATATAAAACTTTTATGATAATGAAATTTTTCTTCAGCTCTTTTATCACTTTCCTCGTCATCACCGGCGCCGCGGTAGTTTTGGGCCGTGTCGATTATTCCTGGACGAGCTGGAAGCCCGCCTCCTGCATGCCGGTGAATTGTTTTTGCGAGACTATTCACCGCGGCACGGTCGCGCAGCCTGCCAATACGTGGTCGTCTTTTGCTTTTGTGTTCGCCGGCCTTTTGATTATTCGCCAATCCGGAGAAGACGTTCGCTCGCGGCGACTGAATATGATGACGAGCCGGCGCGCGTATCCGCTGCTCTATGGCGCGGCGCTCGTCTTGCTCGGCCTGGGCAGCGCGTTTTATCACGCCTCGTTGACTTTTGCCGGCCAATTCGCCGATTTGATGGGCATGTATCTGCTGGCCTGTTTCATCTTGTTGTATAATGTGTCGCGGCTGAAGGCGCTCAACGCGAAGACTTTTGTTTGGGCCTATCTCGCGCTCAATCTCGCCCTCACGTATGTTCTTCTGGAATTTCCTGCGTTGCGGCGCTATATTTTTGCTGCGATCGTTATCGCCGCTTTATTGCCGGAGTATGGCGTGCGCCGGCAAAAGAAGCCTCAAATCAACGGATTTTTCCTGCAAGCCGCATGGTGGGCTTTGATTATCGCTTTCGTCATTTGGACGCTGGATATTACCAAAGTTCTTTGCAATCCGAACAGTTGGCTGCAAGGCCATGCGCTCTGGCACATTCTCGGCGCGCTTGCGGCCGGCTTGCTTTATTTGTATTATCGCTCGGAGAACGCTGTATCGCCTCAAATTGCAAGTGGACCGTCCGGACGCTGAGCTTCAAGAAATTGCCAGGATCGTGTATGATAAAGCGTCCGGACGATAATTTTCC
>JBOHQZ010000396.1:0-6290 GCA_050732275.1 bacterium | reverse complement strand
ATTTTGAAGAGAAGACGGAATCAAGCGAATCTATGGTTTATTTGGCCATGATTCACATCATGACACGCCGCCTTGCAAAAATCCAAGCCGCGGGACCGTGAATAGGCTTTTCAAATGCCCTCTAAGAAATTTTTCTGAGTTGAAACTGGTTTTAATCCGCTTGATCAGCTAAATCCGCTTACAGATTTTTGTAAGCGGATTAAACGGATTTAGCGGATAAAATTATTGCTTTTCTGCACGACTTCACTTTAAAGAGCCTGAATAACTTTCACGACTAAAATCATGCCGAGATGAACCGATTAAGGATTTTTCAGGAATTTCATCAAATTGTTCTTGACAATTATATCCGTTATGGATATATTATGGTATGGCTACTACAAACCCCAATTTACCTCTTACACCAGCGGTGTTCCATATCCTGCTGGCACTCTCAAGCGGAGAGCGGCACGGCTATGGCATCATGAAACAGGTCGAGGTCGACTCGCAAGGAAGTGTCACGATGGGTGCGGGCACGCTCTATGGCTCGCTCAAACGCATGCTCGATGCGGGGCTGGTAAAAGAGAGCGACAAGCGGGTTGATCCTGAAATGGATGATGAGCGGCGCATCTATTACCAGATTACGGGCGCTGGCGCAAAAGCGCTCGCGGCAGAACTTAAGCGCTATAAAGACCTCGTCAAGCTGGCGCAAAAGCGGAAACTCTATCCGAAAATCTTAGCGTATGACGTATGACCAGGAAACCGTTCGTGCTCTCTACAAGAAGCTCCTCACTCTCTATCCACGAGCATTCAGGGAGCAGCTTGGAGAGTCCATGGCGCAAACTTTCAATGACCTCTGCAACGAACGGAAACAACAGGCAGAGCGAGGATTGTTCGGCTTGGTGCTATCGATGTTCGCCGAAACAGCCATAGGGATTATCAAAGAACATATCCTACTCATCAGACAAGGAGATGCGATGAAAAACATCATCTCGAAACCAAAATCAGCGGCACTGCTCGCCTTTCTTCTCTTCCTGCCGGCCATGCTTTTGAATACGATTGCGGCCAATGAAATAGAACCGTTTTTTACGTTCTTCAAGGTCGGCACCTCTGGCGGTTTTTGGGCGAATCCAATTGGGTATCTTGCAATTATCGTATGCCTACTCCTACTTCCTGTCGGGGGCGTCATCGCTATTCGGCCAATGATTCAAAAAGGAGCGGATGGAACGCGGAGACTCTATCTCATCAATGGTATCCTTGCCGCGATCATGCTTGTGTTCTTTATTCTCGTCTCGGGTGTTTTGATAGCTGATACGCCTTGGTGATCATACTGAAGCGCTGGTGCAAGTGTATCATATTTCGAGTGGCGGGAGCCACGGACCCGAATGCTGGCGGCCCAACAAGTTATTCGCCTTCATGTCTATGAGACCAGGGCTTCTCAGCCAATTCAAACGACTGTCGAAGCAATGCTATCCCTCAACAATTGAATAGGAGCACATATTATGGTTCGCTCAAACGCTGCTCGATGCGGGGCTGGTAAAAGAGAGCGACAAGCGGGTTGATCCCGAAATGGATGATGAGCGGCGCATCTACTACCAGATTACGGGCGTTGGCGCAAAGGCACTTGCGGCAGAACTTAAGCGTTACAAAGACCTCGTCAAACTGGCGCAAAAGCGGAAACTCTATCCGAAAATCTTAGCGTATGACGTATGACCAGGAAACCGTTCGTGCTCTCTACAAGAAACTCCTCACCCTCTATCCACGAGCATCCAGGGAGCAGCTTGGAGAGTCCATGGCGCAGACTTTCAATGACCTCTGCAACGAACGGAAACAACAGACAGAGCGAGGATTGTTCGACGTGGTGCTATGGATGTTCGTCGAAACAGCCATAGGGATTATCAAAGAACATATCCTACAAATCACCCAAGGAGATGCCATGAAAAACCTCCTCACCAACCTCAGATCAGCGGCGATCAGTGGCTTTATCCTCGTGCTGCCGTTCATGACCCTCGAATTGGTAAACAGGCGAAGTTTCCATGAAGATTTCCCCATCCTGTTATTTGGCATATTGTGGCTCTTGCCAATGATATTCATCGTCATCCTGACGCCGATCGTGCGAAACGTACGAGCGGGAAATAGTATAATGACGAATCCTATTAATCTTTTGCTCAGAGTCGGTTTTTCGGCCCTCATCGCCATGATGTGGGTAGGTTATTCTGATTGACCAATTTCCCTGTTTTATGGGTGTCCAGAATTGCGATTAGAACGGCAGTTCTCGTCACTCGTTTGGGGGTGACTTCTCGACGAAGCGGTAGCTCGCGTGGCAGTCGTAGTCGATGGCGTGCTTCGTTTTCAGTTTCTGAATATATCTGAGCTGGCTCTTGGTATGCGGACTGGCGACGCCATCGCCGAGCTGCTCGCAGGTGTGCAGCAGAATTTCTTCGAGACAACTCGTCAAGCTCATGCGTTTGTGCGCAGCCAGATCATGGAGCAGAGCAGCGAGACGCTTCTCCAGGCGCACCCCAACCTCCACGCGCTCAATTTCAATGGGAGGCCCAACGTTGTAGATGTACTGCCCGAAATTGAGAATGTACCCGTGCAGGTCTCGCACGGTGTAGTCACGCAATCCGTACGGCCTGTCCTCCGGCGGCACCACGATTTCGACGCCGTTGGCGCGATGAAACTCGTGGAGCTTATCAGCTTCGCTCACGACGAAATACACCGAGCAGCCTTGAGGGTTGGGTGTGCCCTGCTCCAGGAATACCTGCACCTGATCCAAATTTACACCCGCCATGGTCGGCGGGTCGCCCCATTTAAAGCCCAGGCTGAAGCCGAGCTTGTTTGTATAGAAGTCGACGGCAGCAAGGACGTCGCTCACGTACAACGTGGTGTGGTGTCGCTCGCAGTCGACCTGCGGCGTGGCAGAAGTATTCATAAATCTCCTTTTTCATTTTTTAGCCTGGCTGTGCTTGCGCACAAAATCGCTGACCTTTTGGCTGTCTTCGGCGGCATTAACCTCGGCGTCTTTGTAGACAACCTTGCCCTGCGGGTCAATGACGAAAGTCCAGCGTGACGCGGTAACCATCCGTTCCAGATTTTTGTCCTGACCATTGATGCTGCGGGTAATAACGCCGCCATTACCAATTGGCACGCCAAATTTCGTGGCGATTTCACCACTGACATCCGAGAGCAAGGTGAAATTTAATTGCTGCGCCTCTTGAAAATACTTGAGATTTCTCACCGGATCGCCGCTGATGCCGACGATCTCGACGTGCATATCGTCGAAGCCGCTCTTCTGGTCGCGATAGCTGCAAGCCTGTTTGGTGCAGCCGCCGGTCATCGCTGCCGGATAGAAATAAACGACGAGATAGCCCTTGCCAAGGTGATCCTCAAACTTCCAGAGGTTGCCGTCCTGGTCATTGGCAACGAAGCTGGGGGCTTTATCGCCTACCTGCAGCGCGTCGCTAACTGCTGCAAAAAGGACGATATGAGTAGACAGCATCAGAACCCATGTTAACAGGCCGGAAAATTGTTGAAAATACATTTTTTGCACCTTTCTTAAAAAGTGATTCTATAGTTCGATCTTAGTCCATGTCGATAGGTCGAAGTGATCACCGGGTTGCAGCCAGTAGTACCAAGTCCCGTCTCGGCGGACGTTGTCGTAGATCGCGACCCGACCAGCGCCGATCACCTCAAAAGCGTTCTTCCGGACGATAAGGGCAGCCTCGTCGTCAATACCAATTCCGAGGATATGCGGATGCGCATCGACGACGTTTACCAACTCAGCGTCCCGCTTTGCCGATGTCAGATGTGGATTGATTGCGACATTGGTCATGAACCCGAAGCCAGTAGTTTGGCCCGGCGCCATCAAAAGAGGTTTGTCAGGTCGCCCTCGCACGAGAAACGAACCCTGGATAATTGCCCCCGCCGAACTGCCGAAGATCACACCTCCTCGGTCGAGTACTGCCCTCGGCTCCGTGACCGTGCGCGTTCCTAAGTAAGCAGCAGCATATCGCCTGGAATTTCCTGGTGCCAAATACACACCGGTTGCGGACTTGAGCGGCTCGACAAACCGTTCGGTATCCGCTTCGTTGCGATCACGCGTGTGGAGTATCCGAATATCATCGACACCAAACCACTTCCTGAGGTAAGCGTCGTAGTCGCGCCACTCCTTACGGTCTCGTGGCCAGTCCGGATCGAGAATGATGTTTTGCTCACCAAAGCGGATCGCGGAGGCGCCGGTAGGAAACACGACGACGCGGGCTTGAGGCCCACCGGCCAGCTCAACGAACCTGTCTACGACCGCTTTTGTCGTCCCACCGCCATCAACGATCAATGTTCCCGCTGCGGGGCCGCTCGACTTCTGGGCGCCAACGGTTGTGCTGGTCACTGCGATCAGGAATAGCGCGGTCATCATCCATGCGGGCAGTCGCGTGATCGGCCCTCCGACCAATGTTGTGATCAGGCGTACAATTTGAATAGAGTTGGTGGCCATGACGGTCATCTCAAGATCGGATGTGCGGCAACTTAGTTTTCGCTACTTTCCGAATTTTAAAAGAGAAAGTACGACTTCTGACGACATTTTACAAGAAATTTTTCTATGGTAAATGGGAAATCATTTCGCATTACCCTGTTTCAGAGAAAAGCGTTGCTGGAGGACCCTCTGCAAGACGTCGTCGAGGGAGCCATGAAGAACAAGGATCTTGACCTCCAGTACCGCGTCCTGGCCTGGCGCCAATAATGTCTCGGGATCGACGTGCTGACACGTCAGTTCCGGATTGCTCCACACGTTGCCTGCTTCTCGAGCGAAACTGGCGACCAGCCACTTACGATCCGTCGAGAGCGTCGCAATGAGAGGCTCATCCACCGCTCGCGAGGCGTTGTAGTACGTGATGCCGTCTCCCCGGTGCTCGATTCGCTCTGCTGGCACCGGCCACGTGAACGAGGCTAGGTATCGGGATGGCAACCACTGATCGAGTGGCATGGTGAGTCGGCTCGGCGTCTCCGAGGCGAGCAGATCGAACCCATCGCGGTAATGGACATACGTCCGCTCCAGGCGCACGTCGTGGAATATCGATGTGAGCCGGGGATCGGTAACGGCATAGATCATGTCGTACGCCACGTTGGATCGGTTGCTGAACTCATAGTGGAAGCGGACGCCGTCATCTTCCAGTGTCGCTCGCGCGATCATGTGCACCGCGCCAGGGAGATCCCTTTCGTACTGCAGCGATCGCCCAACTCGCTGCCAAGCCGGTCGTGCACCCTGCGGTCCTGGCCGAAATAGGTACAAGTGCTCCGAGTTGACGCTCCCGTGCCTTCTGACGGTCACGTGCTCTGGAAAGATGACCTCGATGGAACGATCTGAATCCGGCTGGTGCGGCAAAACGATGCGCAGCGTCGGTTGCGCATTCTGTTTAGCCACCAGCAACGCGAGTCCGCTGTCATTATGTATGCTTCCTGGTTGTTGCGCACCGAGCGGGGCAGTCAACGCCGACACGGACGCGATGCCGCACAGACTAAGCGCAACGACAGCATAACTCCATTTCATGCTATCGCTCCTCGACCGGCACCCAGTGTCGATTCTTCACGCCGGTATAAGCCGATTGGGGGCGAAAGAGGCGGTTGTCACCGAGTTGTTCCAGGCAATGCGCCGTCCAACCGGCCACCCGGCCGATGGCGAATGTCGGCGTGAATAGCCCGGTCTCGAGACCCAAACCGTGCAGGAGCAATGCGGTGTAGAACTCCACATTGGTTTGAAGCTTGCGGTCAGGCTTGTATTCGGCAAGCAGTTTGACTGCGGTTCTTTCGACCTCACGCGCAAGCTCATACAGCGCCATATCTCCATAGAGCATGTAGAGAAAGTTGGCGGCGTGCCCCAGGTCGGCACGCGGCACGAGCGGTTCCTGACCATGCAACAGCCGTTTGTAAGCGGCGACAATGGCGGGAAATTTTGCCACCAGGATGATGGCATCTCGCTGTGCTTCGGCGATGGTGGATATGGTTGTGGCTTCAAGGCTGAGCGTGCCCGTTGCCATGCGCAGCGCATCCATTACCGGCTCTTTCTTGGTTGCCGCGGCGCGCAGCAAATCCAATGTGGCTTGTGGCAGCTCACGTTGTGCGGCCAGCTCCTGGCGAAAGGCGGCTAATTGCCCAGCATTTGGCAGTTCATCATGCCACAGCAGGTACACCGTCTCCTCGAAGGAGGCGTTGCCTGCCAATTCTTCCACGCGAAAACCGGCGATGATCAATTCTCCGGCCTGGCCATCGACACTGCTCAGGCGGGTCTGTGCCGCCACAATGCCTTCCAGTCCGGG
>JBOHQZ010000395.1:0-6350 GCA_050732275.1 bacterium | reverse complement strand
TCCGCGATCTCAGCAAAAATCAGCAGAACTCGCGTTACAAGGATTGGTTTGTCGTGCGAAAGTGGGATGATCCGAATACATCGCAGGATGAATTTGATTATCAAGGGTGGTGGGATTTGCGCTCTTTGCCGGTGTTTCGCGAAGATGACAACGGCATCGTGCCCGGGCCGCGCGAATATACCTTCGCCATCACCCGGCGCTGGATGGATCCCAACGGTGACGGCGATCCGAGCGACGGCGTGGACGGCTGGCGGCTCGACGCTTCCGAAGAGGTCTCACCAAAATTTTGGGTGGAATGGTGCGCGCTGGTGCGTTCGCTCAATCCGCAATCTTACATCATTGGCGAAATTTGGAAGCTTGCCCCGGATTGGCTGAAGGGCGATCTCTACGACGCGGTGATGAATTATCCCGTCGCGTATGCCATGCGCAACTTTTTCATCGGCGGCGAAGAAAAATGGGGACCGAGCCGGTTCGACGCCGAGCTGAGTAAGATTCGCGCCAATTATAGCGAGGCGACAAATCATATCATGCAAATGCTCATCGGCAGCCACGACACCGACCGCCTCGCCAGCATGATCAAGAACGCCGGCAGTCGTGGTTACGATCAGCGCGCCAGTTGTCGAGATAATCCCAATTACGATCCTCGCAAGCCCATCGCCGAAGAAAGAAAAACGCAAAAGCTGATCGCCGCGTTTATGGCGACGTATGTCGGCGCACCGATGATCTATTACGGCGACGAAGCCGGTATGTGGGGCGGCGACGATCCGGACGACCGCAAGCCGATGGTGTGGCCGGATCTGAAATACGAGAATGAGGCCTACTCGACGGTGACTAAATTCACCGATAGCGACCCAGTTATTTTTGATCCTGAACTTTTCGATTTTTACAGGAAGGTGCTGCGCCTCCGCCAACGCCATCCGGCGCTGCGCCAAGGCACGATCACAACGCTGCGCCAGGATGATGACAGTGGCGTTTATGCGTTTCGCCGCGATTTCGAGAATGATGTGGTGATCGCGGTATTCAATGTGAGCGCGCAGCAGCGAAAAATAACGTTGAACGTTACCGGAGCTGATGGCAAGCGCTTTCGCGAAGCGCTCGGTGGAAAAGAGAGTACCGTCCGCGCGGCGGTATTGCAAATCGAACTGGCTCCTCGGAGCGCCGCGATTTGGGAGTAGGTTCATCAGCATGCGATTATTTCGCTTATTTTTTGACTATGAGAAAGAGTTTCAAGCTTCTGCGTTACCACCGGAGGTTTTTTATCCGTTGGTCTTAATTCATCCGCTGGGGTAATTTTAAATTGTGCGTATGAAACAAAGCGCCCCTAATTTCGGCAAAACCCTCGTCAAAATTCGCCGTGCGATCCGGCCTTTTCAAACTCCGGCTGTAACTCAAGTCGCTCAGAAGAGCCGTGATCCATTTCGCGTGCTGATCTCGTGCCTCATCAGTTTGCGCACGAAAGATGAAGTAACCGACACTGCCAGCCATCGGCTGTTTGGGAAAGCCGATACGCCGGCCCAAATGCTAAAACTGCGCGAGCGCGAAATCGCCAAGCTGATTTTTCCGGCAGGATTTTATCGCACCAAAGCCAGACACATTCGCGAAATCTCGCGGACGCTGATGAACGATTACGCCGGCCGCGTGCCGGACGCGCTCGAAGAATTGCTCAAGCTGAAAGGCGTCGGCAGAAAAACCGCCAATCTCGTGCTCACCGTGGCTTACGGCAAGCCCGGCATCTGCGTCGATACGCACGTGCATCGCATCTCGAATCGTCTTGGCTGGGTAAAAACCAAAACGCCGGAGCAGACGGAAATGGCGCTGCGTGAAATTCTGCCGAAGCGCTACTGGATCCCCATCAACGATTGGCTCGTGACATTTGGCCAAAATATTTGCCAGCCCGTGAGCCCGTGGTGCTCGCAGTGCCCGTTGGAAAAAGTTTGCCCGCAGATCGGCGTGAAGTATCGGCGATAAAATGTATTGCAATTTCACAAAAATTTCATTATTTATTGGAGGGATGGTATGTATCAAATTCACGACAAGGGCTACAAACGGCTATTCAAGAACAAAGGCATTTTCCGTCAATTGCTGGAAACGTTTGTGGCCAAAGACTGGGTGCAAGAGCTGGATTTCGAGACTTGTGAAACCCTTGATAAGTCTTTTGTCTCAGAGCAATATAAAGAAACGATCAGCGACGTCATTCACAAAATAAAATTTAAACGGAAGGATCTATTCGTCATTATATTGACGGAGTTCAAATCAACCGTCGAGCGATTTACGAGCTTGGATATTGCGCATTACGTCGCCAGTTTTTAGAAGGATTACGTCGAATCCAACAAGAACGTCAGAATGCTGCCGCCGGTGTTCCCCATTCTGCTCTACAATGGCAATGCAAAATGGAGCGCGCCGGCCAAGCTGTCTGAGTTGATTGAAGGCAGCGGCTACCTTGGCGAGTATTCGTTGAATTTCGCGTACTACAAGATAGCAATCAATGAATACTCCCAAAGATATCTCTTGCGCATTAAAAATGTTGTTTCGCTTTTGTTTTTAGCTGAGGCTTATTACGATGCGAAATTGTTAGAGCGAGAATTTCTGGAGGTGTTTGAACGCGAGAAAGATAAAGAGGCGATATCATTGCTGTTGAACTGGTTTATCCAGTTGCGTAAACATGGGAGATTTCCGGAAAAAGATGTTGAAAAACTGGAACGTATTTACGAAAGCAAAGATGAGGTACGAGAAATGTTAATCACAGCCTTGGAAAAAGAGAAACGGGAGCTTACTGCAAAGGTTAAGCTCGAGCAGCAGACCGAAATTGCAAAAAAAATGCTAATCGATGGATTTGATTTGCCACGAATTGCGAAATTAACTGGCTTATCGGAAAAAGTGATTCGTCAGCTCAAACAGAAGATGGAAAATTAGCGAGCTTCAAACCGGAGGAAGGAAAAACGTGAACTTGGCGCGATTCGCGGCTCATCTCCGCGAAAACAAGTTGGCTTACATTTATATCCTGCCCTCTTTTCTCGTGTTGGGCTTCGTGGTGATCTACCCGTTCATTTACAACGTGGTGATCTCCTTTTCCAATATGAGCCTCGGCCATTTTCGCGATTGGACACTGATTGGCCTGGATCAATATCTGCGCGTCTTCCGTGAAAAAGTTTTTTATATTCTCTTTCTCAAAACGCTCGGTTGGACGTTCGTCAACGTCTTTTTTCACGTGGTCATCGGCGTGTCGTTGGCGCTGCTGTTGAATCGCCCGCTTCCCGGCCGCGCGATTTTTCGCACGCTGTTGATTCTTCCCTGGGCGGTGCCGCAATACATCACGGCGCTCACCTGGCGCGGCATTTTCAACTACGAATACGGCTACATCAATCTGTTGCTGAAAAAAGTTTTCGATCTGCCGCCCATTCAATGGCTCTCCGATCCGCTCGGCGCGTTTGCCGCGGCCACCATCACCAACATTTGGCTCGGCTTTCCCTTCATGATGGTCATCGCCCTCGGCGGCCTGCAATCGATTCCGAAAGAGCTTTACGAAGCGGCTGAGGTTGATGGCGCCCAACCCTGGCGGCAATTTTGGACGATCACCGCGCCGCTGCTCAAGCCGGTGATGATTCCGGCTATCTCGCTCGGAGTGATTTGGACATTCAACAACTTC
This sequence comes from bacterium, assembly GCA_050732275.1. Taxonomy (GTDB): domain Bacteria; phylum Zhuqueibacterota; class Zhuqueibacteria; order Zhuqueibacterales; family Zhuqueibacteraceae; genus Zhuqueibacter. Next base: position 2,704 of record JBOHQZ010000395.1, on the reverse strand, counting down.
AACGTCATCTGGCTGGTGAGTGATGGCGGCAAGCCGGCGGACTCGACCCACATTTTAGTCTCGTTTGTCTATCGCCAAGTTTTCAACTATTACAGCTACGGCTATGGTGCGGCCTTGTCGATCGTCATTTTCGTCATTCTGCTGTTGTTCAGCATCAACTTCATCCGGCGAACGCGCGCGACAGAGGGAGTTTACTAAATGGCCCGGCTCGAAAAAACCACCCCACTTTGGAAGTATATCGTCATCTATGCGATTCTCATCATTGTCACGGTCATAACCGTATTTCCGATTATTCTGGTTTTCGGCATTTCACTGCGTCCCGGCAACATGCTGTGGACGACGGATTTAAGCCCGATTCCGGCCAACGCGACGTTTGACGCCTATCGCACCATTTTTTATGAAAAGCCGTTTTTCCGCTGGCTGTTCAACAGCACGATCGTCTCTTTCATGGTGACCGTGGTCGGCGTGTCGCTCGCGAGCACGGCCGGCTACGCATTTTCTCGCTATAAATTCGCCGGCCGCGACGCCGGCATGATCGCGCTGATCGCCACGCAAATGTTTCCGGTCACCATGCTGTTGCTGCCATTGTTTCTCATGCTCATCAAATTGAAAGTTTACGACACGTTTCTCGGCCTGGTGATTGCGTACTCGGCGACGGCACTGCCGTTTTGCATTTGGCAGATGAAAGGTTATTACGATACCATTCCCTACAGCCTTGAAGAGGCCGCAGCAATCGACGGTTGCAGCAAGTTCAAAACTTTTTATCAAATCGTGTTGCCGCTCGCGGCGCCGGCACTGGTGATCACGGCGTTGTTTAGTTTCATGTCGGCGTGGAGCGAGTATTTGGTGGCGGCGGTGATCATCATCGACAAGAGGCTCTACACGCTGCCGCTCGGGTTGAAACAGTTTCAATCCAATTTCGACACCGAGTGGGGTTTGTATGCGGCCGGCGCCGTCATCGTCTGCATTCCGGTCGTGGCGTTGTTTCTTTTTCTCAGCCGCTGGCTGATTTCGGGGCTGACACTCGGCAGTGTTAAAGGGTAACATTAGATGTTCAAGCTGCGCCGCTATTCCTTGCCCGTTTTGATCGTCATGCTCTTCACGCTGACGGTCGTGTTTTTGTTTGATGACGTGCTGTTTTATCTGCTGTTTGAGCTGATTTTGGGTTTCGAGATTAATCTCTTCGGCAGGAGCGTGGTTGTTGCCGTGCTTACACTGCTCAATTTGTGGCTGGCGTTGCTCGTCGTTAAAAGTATGAACGCGAAGCCAGAGACCGGCCCCGAAGGCATGCTGGGCGCGGCGGGAACGGTCAAGAGCGTGGCGCCGCCATTTTATTGGGTGATGGTGCGCGGCGAATTGTGGCGCGCCCGGTCTGGTGAGAAGCTGGCCATAGGCGACGAGGTTGTGGTACGCAGCCTCAGCGGCCTAACCCTGGAAGTGGCGTATATACGCACAGACGCAAACGGAGAAGCCTCGTGATTATTCTCAAATTTCTTTTCTGGATAATCATCTTGATCGTTGCTGCTGTCCCGATATTGTATTATACCGCTCCTGATTTCCTCGCCAAGCTGCTTGAGCGGTTTCTTGAAAAACCCAGCAATAAAAATCCGCTGACCGGTGCAGAAGCGATGATTGGCAAGCAGGGCATTGTCGAGAGCATGCCTCCACCACACTATCAAGTGCGGCTGCGTGGCGAGCGTTGGCGTGCCATTTCGGATGAAATATTGGCTGTTGGTGATAGCGTTATCGTGCGTAAAATCGAGGGCTTGACCCTGCACATAACGCGCGAGCACAAAAACGCCAAAGGAGGAAGCACATGATTCTTCTTGGATATCTTTTTTGGATACTCCTTGTGGGTTATGGCTACTTGGTGATGGTTCGGTTGATGTGGCTTTACCGACATGCCGAAGGCCATGTCTTTTGGCAAAAGGCCACCAACAAAACTTATCATATTGCGGCGGCAATTTTATTGTTTGTCTTTGTCTTGTCGCTTTCACAAATTTTTCACACCGGCCTTTTGTTGTTTTTTTTACTCGGAGAATATATTCTGCTCGCCGCGCCGGCGGTGAAGATGAGCGATCGCGGTATTCTTGTCAACGCCTTCATGGTGCGGTGGCCGGATGTCGTCCAGGCCAAAAGAATGAGTACGAACGGTGAGATCATGCTGGCTACCAAGCATCCCTGGCAACGTATACGCTTGCAAGTGCCTGCTGAAAAGGAAGCAGCGTTTCGCAAAATCCTTGCCGCCAAGGGCATTGCCATCATTGACGAGGGGATTGAACGATCCGAAGCGGAGGTTTTGGCGGCTTCGACAATTGCAACGATGGAAGGAAGTGAGACTCGCAAAACGGCGAATGGCATCGTGGCAGAGAATCTTGCATAAAGCCCAACGGATTTTTTTATCCGTTGGGCTTAATTCATCCGTTGGAGCTGTTTTATCGTAATTCATCAACTCATGTCTGAAATTTTCCACGAGCTGGTTTTCCATCTTGTCTTTGCCACCAAAGATCGCGCGCCTCTTTTTACGCCCCCAATCCAGCGGCTGCTTTTCAGTCAATTCCGCCAAGCTTGCGAGACTCTGCATGGTGACTTGCACGAAATCGGCGGCACGGAAGATCACGTCCACGTCTTGATAAGTCTGCGACCGTCACATCGTCTCGATGTCGTCGTGGACAATCTAAAAAGCGCCGGCGCTGAAATGATC
>JBOHQZ010000394.1:0-6365 GCA_050732275.1 bacterium | reverse complement strand
AGGTCCGGCATCGGCGCACGGCGGCATGTTGACGATGGTCTGGAGCGACCACGGCTTCCGTTTGAACGTAAACGCCGTTGATGGCGATGAAGTGTTCATCGTCACCGTCACTTGCACCGGGTCTTCAGAGGCGCCCTTGTTGACCTGCACCCGCAGAATATTCGGCTCCGGAAAGGGATTGCTCATGCCCCACGAGTGGCCGTGGCCATGAAGAAAAAGAACCGGTTTGCCGAAGGCAGCAGCCGCCCGGCGGAAGGGGGTGGAAAACGTCGTGCTGGTGTTAGGCGGAAAATGGGCAAAGATCACGGCGGCGCGGACCTGCGAACCTTTTGCTTGCAACTGTTGCTTAATCCAAACCGTATCTTTCGCCACGGGGCTGGGGCTGCCGGCGAGATCGATGCCAATGAACAGCACGCCTTTCATCGTGAAAGCAAAATTTGCCGGATGCGTGCTTTGGTGTTCGGTAAGGGGAGCGCCGCAAAAATTTTTCCCGAAATTTTTAAAATATTTCATCCATAGGCTGAAGCCTTGTGTGGGGCTGCTGCAATCGGTGATCTCGTTGTCGCCGGTGACGATATAAGCCGGCACGGTCAAGCCCTTCATTATGCTCGCGACCATCGAATAGTTGGACTCGGCGCACTGGCCGGAGGTGGCAATGTCGCCGACATGCACCAAAAATGCCGACGGGCTGTATTTATTGTGATTGGGAATTTGTTGCTGGAAAACCGCAGCTTCGCTCGCTGAGTAGGGAACATCCCCGGTGGCCGAAAAGATAATCGGTTGGCCTTGCGCCCAACCTAATTAGCACACACCTAAAAGGGCCAAAAGAAAAAATGCGCCTTTGGCTTTTGATAATCCGGGCCTCAAATTGTACATAGAAGTTCTAACGGTTTAAATTTCTGGCCTAACACTCACGCGCAGTACTCCAACAAAGTCATTTATGAGAAGTGTGCAGCAAAGGTGGTTAGAGAAATGCTTGAGATGGCCAAAAAAAATATCGTGGGCTTCCCCGTGGGAAAATTTATAGAAGGGGCTGCGCACGTTTTCAGGCGCCTACAAGCCACCCAAATCGCCTTGCCCATTCCATGGCAGGAGGTATTAATTTGAAAATAAATATATCCGCAATTAATGAAGGTTGCGGAAAATTGTGCAAAGAGCGCGAAGCTTACTGGCTTTACGCTAAGCTCTACGTGCAGGACGCTCCGCTATTTCACCAACAGTAACCGCCGTACCAGACGCACCTCACTGGCTTGCATGATATAAAAGTACGTGCCGCTCGACAAATTTTCCGCATGAAACATAATCGCGTGCGTGCCGGCAGGGTATTGCCCATCAACCAGCGTTTCGACTTCCGCGCCATTGATGGTGTAAACTTTGATGGTGACGTGTGACGCCTCCGGCAGGCCGACGCGAATCGTGGTGTTGGGATTAAATGGGTTGGGATAGTTTTGTTCCAGCATAAACTCTTTGGGAATGGTTGCCGAGACATTCTCCTCCTGCGACGCGGTCGAGTCGGCGCGTTTTGCAGCCCCGCCTGACGAGGCTGCGATCTGGATAACCAGTTTCGGCAAGGTCGCGGTGCCGTTTTCCTTGGCGCGATAGTAAACCGCATCCGCATTATCGCTCTTCAAGCCAAAACTGTAAATGCCATTGCCCACGATCGCCGCGGTCACATCGAACTCTACCCATTGCCCGATGCTCACCGCGCTCTTCGAGCTTAATGCCGCACTTGCAATACCCGGCGCGTTGGCCCAAGTCAAGCCGGTCTCAATCCACGGCGTCGTGGTATTGACATAGTTATTTGAAACCAAATGAACTGATCCGCCGTTTGGGCTGGCATCCGCAACCTGCAGGCGCAGCTTGGCATTGAGTATAGTGCCGTTCACGCCGGTGACATTGAATTTCAAATAGCTGTGCAATACTTCGATAGGGCCGAGTCTTCCTCGCAGCATGCCGGCCGTGCCGAAGTTGAGCGCCGGCTCGGTAGATCTGACATACGTGTCGTGCTGAGGCGTAAAAGACAATAGACGGTTTACGGTGAAATCACCCGTGCTGGTAGCGCTGCCCGCGGAATTCGTGACGACAATTTTTCCCTTTCCCACGGTAGCACCGGCTGGGACATTGGCGCGAATCTTTGCAGCGGACTCCAGGTAGAATGTTGTGGCTGCCTTGCCGTTAATGGTTACACTACTCGTCCCGTTAAAGTAGCTGCCGTTGATCGTCACTTGCGTGCCGGCGACCCCGGAAGATGGCGTGAACGAGGTCATCACCGGCTGGACGGTTACGATAAAATTTTGCGCGTAAGAAGCGGTGCCATTTGCATTGGTGATTCTGATTTTTCCGATGGCTGCCCCGACGGGCACCGTGGCGCGAAGCTGCGTATTTGAATCCAAAGTAAAGCTGGCTACTTTGCCGCTAAAAGTTGCCGACTTCGTTCCGGTAAAGTTATTTCCTGTTATGGTCACCATCGTCCCGACCGGGCCGTCGGCCGGCGCAAAGGAAGCAATGCTAGGCGCATTGGAGGCGACACTTTGAATAACCAATTGCGGCGAAGTCGCAGCGCCGAATTCTTTAGAGCGGTAATAGACCTGGTCACCATTATTATTTTTCAAACCAAAACTGTAAGTGCCATTACCCACGATCGCCGCGGTTACATCAAACTCCACCCATTGTCCGAGGCTTACCGCGCCTATCGAACTTAACGCCGCTCCGCCAAACGGTGGGAGGGGCGGGGCGTTGTTCCAGTGCAGGCCACTTTCGCCCCATGGCGTCGTGCTGCTCTTAAAATTATTTGAAACTAAATATATCGTGCCGCCGTCCGGACCGGCATCGGATACATGCAGGCGAAGCTTGGCGTTCAACGGCGTGCCGTTCAAGCCTATGACCTCGAACTTCAGGTAACTATTAAAAACTTCGTTAGCGCTCGTTTTGGCGCGCAGCGTGTTCGCGGTGCCGCTGATAAGTGTCGGTTCGGAGGGCTTGACGAACGTATCATGCTTGGGCGTAAAAGAAGATGTGATCGGCGCCGGGGTGATGGTAAAATCCGCAGCACTCGTGGCGCTGCCAACGGAATTGGTGACGACAATTTTTCCCGTTCCCAAAGTCGCGCCAACCGGTACTGTGGCCCGAATCGTGGAGTCGGAATCCACAACAATCGACGCCGCGGTGATTCCGTTAAAGGTTACGTTACTGGTTCCGGCAAAAGCGCTGCCGGTGATCGTCACCTCAGTGCCTCCCGGTCCGCTCGTTGGCGTGAAAGCAGCAATAGCCGGCGAAGTCAACACAATAAAATCCGCTTGGCTAAGTCCCGTGCCAGCGGCATTCGTGACACTGATCTTTCCATTGGTGGCGCCCACGGGCACGGTAACCCGTATTTGCGTATCCGAATCTATAATGAAGCTTGCCGGTGTGCTGTTAAAGCTTACGCTGGTAGCTGTCGTAAAATTGCTGCCAGTGATCGTCACCTCAGCGCCTACCGGTGCGCTGACCGAGGTGAAAGAAGCAATTGCCGGCGGCGAGATCACACTAAAATTTGTAGCGCTGAATGCAGTGCCATCTGCGTTAGTCACACTGATCTTTCCACTGGTGGCTCCAGCCGGTACGGTTGCCCTTATCTGCGTATCCGAATCTACCGTGAAACTCGCCGGCGTGCCATTAAAGGCCACCGTCGTTGTGCCGTTAAAATGACTTCCAGTAATCGTTACCGCGGTCGCCACCGGGCCCTTAACCGGTGTGAAAGCCGTAATCGCAGGAGGTTGCACGGATGGCGGCTCAACTTGGAGAATCAACTCCGGTTTGGTGTTGCCTTCTTTCGAGTAGTACAAGCCGCTATTCGAAGAGCTGGTTTTTATCGCAAAGCTATAAACCCCATTGCCGGTGATCGCCGCGGTTACATCGAAATCCACTTTCTGCCCCGAGCTTACGGAACCGAGTGAGCTCAAAGCGCTGCCGGTAATCGCCGGGGCATTATTCCAAATCAGGCCGGTTTCAACCCACGGCGTGCTCGTGCCCGCATAATCGTTTGCAACCGAAAAAATCGAACCGCCGTTATCAGTGCCATCGGTCACGGCAAGACGAAGCTTGGCGCTTTGCACGAGTCCACTTATTCCTGAAACATTAAATTTGAAGTAGATATTCGACACATCGGAAGCGCTGTTTGCCTCAATACGAAGTTCTTTTACCGCACCGTAGTTGGTCGTTACCCCACGAGACCAAACAAAAGCATCATCAGTGGGATTAAAAATCAACGAGGTGACGGCGTCTGTATTGACAACAAAATTATTTACAGTGAAGCCGGTCCCAAAAGAATTGGTGACGGCAATTTTTCCAGTTGTCACGCCGGCTGGCGCCATAGTAGAAATCTGTGCATCGGAATTTACCGTGAAGCCTGCGGGTGTGCCATTAAAAGTCACGCTGGTGGCGCCGGTGAAGTTGCTCCCCGTAATCGTTACCGTCGTCCCTGTCGCTCCGCTTGTCGGGGTAAATGAACTGACGATCGGCAACTGGCTCGTGCTCGTGGTCACGACGAAATCGTCCGCACTGATGCCTGTGCCAACCGAATTGGTAACGGTAATTTTTCCGGTTATCGCGCCGGTCGGCACCGTCGTAGAAATCTGTGTATCGGAATTTACGGTGAATCCTGCGGATGTACCATTAAAGGCCACGCCTGTAGCGCCCGTGAATTTGCTCCCCGTAATCGTTACCGCAGTTCCCGTCGTTCCATTTGTCGGGGTAAATGAAATGACAATCGGTAACTGAGCTATGCTCGTATTCACGCCAATGGTTACCTCTTCGGTCTTTTGCAGTTGACCATCGTCCGCCGTCAAGCTCAAAATATAAATGCCATTGGCGCTGAAGCTTGCCGTGGTCGCGAGCGCATTGGCGTTTTCAAATGTCACCGTGCCCGGGCCGCTGACTTTGCTCCAGATTGTGGTTAAAGAATTATTGGGGTCGCCGTCGTCAGTGGCATTTCCTAACAAAGATGTCGACATGCCTGTAATGGATTGGTCAGGCCCGGCGTTGGCACAGGGTGGCATATTGACAATCGTTTGGCTCGACCACGGTTTACGATTGAACGTGAATGCGGTTGACGGCTTTGACATGTTCATCGTCACCGTCACGGCAACAGGATCGGCAGCGCTGCCGTTATCGACTACAACCCGCATGGTATTCGCTGTGGACCAAGGATTATCCTGCTTCCAGGCGTGATCGCTGCCATGCAAATAGAGAACTGGTTTCTTAAAGGCTGCAGCGGACTGCACAAATGGATCAAAAAATAGCGCCCGGTCGCTGGCCGGACCGGCATGGGCGAAAACGACGGCAGCGCGGACTTGTGAAACTTTAGCTTTGAATTGTTCATCGACCCAGTTCCCATTGTCTCGCAAGCGGGCGTTCCAATCGTTCGTATTGACGACGGTTCCGGCGACCAGATTGAGGCCGACAAACAACACGCCGTCCATGATAAAGGCGATGTTTTCGTGCCGCACATTCTGATGTTCCACCAAAGGGGCGCCGCAAAAATATTGCTCGAAATCTGAAAAGTGTTGCTGCCAATAATTGAACCCCTGTACAGGATTGCTGCAATCGTTGGTTTCATTATCGCCCGGAACGATGAAAGCCGGAACCGCCAGCCGCTTGAGCTCAGTTGCGATCAATGCATAACGGGTTTGATTGCACGACTCGTCGCCGGCCATAATGTCACCCAAATGCATGAGGAGGAGCGACGGGCTGAATTTGTTGTGATTGGTAATCTGTTTTTGGAGCGTGGAAATTTCCTTCGTCCCGTAGGGAATGTCGGCAGTAACAGAAAAAGTCAGAGATTGGCCCTGGGCCCAGCCTGATTGGCTCGCCCCGAACAAGGCCAAAAGAAGAAATATGTTTTTCAACCAGGAGCATTCGCGTCGCAAATTATGCATACAAAAAGTCCTTTCGTCCATCAATTGTCTCGTCCTCAGCGCTATGCTCTCTGTCCTCTGCTATTTCACCAGCATAAGCTGCCGTACCTTGCGCACGGTTCCGGCCTGCAGCACATAAAAGTATGTGCCACTCGGTAAATTCCCCACGTGCAAAACCGCCGTATGGGTGCCGGCGGGATAGCTGCCATCCACCAGCGCCTTCAACTCTCTGCCGTCGATTGAATATATTTTGATGGTGACGTGTGACTCGTGCGGCAGGCCGAAGCGAATATTGGTGCTGGGATTGAAAGGATTAGGATAATTCAGCTCGAGCTGAAAATCCGCAGGAGCCGTCGCACTTTCGTTCGATGCGGCCTCGCCGTGTTTGGCTATCGTGGTTTGTGGTTTGATCTCTACAGCGGCCATTGCCCAGTCGACACTGCTGCTGAATGAACCGTTGATGGCGACTGT
>JBOHQZ010000393.1:0-6374 GCA_050732275.1 bacterium | reverse complement strand
GCTGCGGTATGGCAGCCATTGCGGAAATTTCATGCCGCCCTTTTCAGAGAACCGGCCGTAATAGGCTAAACAAGAATCGACATGCACAAAACTGCGCCAAAACGCGGCGCGCATTTTTTCGGCAACGTTTCGATCCCGTTGTTCAAAACTTTTTGCGCCGGCCGCAAGCGCCCACATCGCCCGCGCCTCCGGAAAGCCGAAGCCCGCAACGCCGTCGGCATTGCAAAGTGCCGCCTGGCCTTGCGCATCGAGCCAATCGAAGAACAAGCCATCGGGCTTTTGCAAATGTAGAATTGTTGCCAGCAGCTTTTGGGCAGGCGCGAGGCTTGCCGCGTCACCGCTGATTTCTGCATAACGCAGATAAACCAACGCCGCGCGCGCCATGTCTTCCAGCGAGCCGAGGCCACATTCAGTTGGCGGGGTGAGCTGTCCATTCTTCGAAAGGGCGTGATGAATATATGCGGCTTCCGAGCCTAACGAGGCCGGTTGTAGAAGCCGGTTCAAGCCGTCGAGCTTGAAATATTGGAAATTTGTTTTGGAATTATCCTTGCTTGCGCATCCTGAAAAAATGACAAGAAGAACGCCAAACTGCGCCATCCGCCAAGCAAATAGCTTGAGCAAATTCGCCTTTAACTTTTTGATGTATGCCATAGATGCAGTGCCATGATGTGAAAACGAAATTTAAAATTGCAAATTTTCAATTTAAATTTCTTTATGCACGCGAGGCATCCTCATGCTCCACCGCGTCATGATGTCGTAAGAAACCGTTCCGCCCCACGCGGCGAGATCGTGAACGGTGATCTCTTCGTTACCCTGTTTGCCCATGATGACCACTTCGTCCCACAATTGCCCCTGAGGAATATCCGTGATGTCGATCATCATCGCATCCATCGCATTGCCGCCGATGATCGGTGCGCGCTTGCCGTGTATTAAAACGCAACCCGTATTGCGTACGCGTGGAAAGCCGTCGCCGTAGCCAATTGGCAACACCGCAATGGTGCGTGGCGATTCGGCGCGATAGCGCATGCCGTAGCCGACGGTATCCCCAGCTTCAATTTGCTTGATCGCGGCAAGGCGTGTTTTTACGGACATGATGGGCAGCAGGCCCGATATGCGGCGACAGACTTTGGAAGGATAAACGCCAAGCGGCAAAATCCCCATGCGCACCATGTCGAAATGCGCTTGGGGAATGTCGAGATAGCCGCCGGTATTGCAGGTGTGCAATATCGGCGACGGACTTAGCAATAGCCGGCGTTCTCGCAATTGTTGCAACACTTCATCGAAGCGGCGCAGTTGCTCGTAAGCAAATGTTTTGTCCAACTCATCGGACATGGCGAAATGCGTCATGATGCCCGCAAGTTGCAAGTTAGCAAGTTGCAAAATTGCCTCGATAACAGGAGATGCTTTCGTCCAACGTATTCCGTAGCGGCTGAGGCCGGTATCAATTTCAACTTGCACACTTGCAGACTTGTTTTTTTTTCGCGCTATTTCATCAACCTGCTTCGCCTGAGTCGCCTCGCTGACAAAGATCATGAAATCATTTTCAATACAGCATTCCAGCTCGGTTTGCGGGCGCTCGCCGAAAATTAAAATCGGCGCGTTGATTTTCGCGCCGCAAAGCTCCAGCGCCTCGTCCAAAGTGGCGGCGGCAACATACGACGCGCCGGCTCGAACTGTCTCTCTGGCAATTTCCACCGCGCCGTGGCCATAGGCTTGATCTTTCACCACCGAGCACCATTTCAGATTGGGCGGCATATCGGCGCGGATGATTTCCAAATTGCGGCGGAGCTGGGCGAGGTTGACTTCCACCCAGGCAGGACGCAGAGGGGTGTTGGATTGGCGAAGGGAGATCATAGTCAAAACAAGAGTACTTCAAGAAACAAGTTTTTGCATTTCCAAAAGCTCTGGAATTCTTGACGCCATCCATACAGGCAGAAAGCGTACGATGAGCTTTTCGTCTTTTTTTTCATCCCAACGCCTTTTGGTCAAAACGATGGCACGCGATAAGTTATGGGCTTCGGCAAAAGAGCGCAGGGCTTTGGGAACGGCTGCGGTTTCAGCTTCGTGAAACTTGACTTCGATAGGCGTTATTTCACCGCCAGCCTGATAGACAAAATCAGTTTCCGTGCCTTGCTGCGTACGCCAGAACCAAAGATTGGCCGCAGGAGAAGCGTTTGAGATCTCAGTAAAAACGAAATTCTCCGCCAAATGGCCCGCTTCAGTTAGTGTCATCGGAATTTGAGATTGGTACTGAATACTGTTGCGCAAGCCGAGATCGGCAAAAAATAATTTCGGTGTCTTCACTACGGCTTTGCCGATATTGCTGAAATAGGGCAAGAGTAAATCGATAACATAGGTATCCCGCAGCATCTGGAGATACTTGTCCACAAAGTAACGCGACAGTCGAGCCACTTTAGATAGTTCGTTTACGTTGAGCAACTGTGCCGTACCACCGGTCAATTGCGCCACTAGCCGATTGAATCCTGCTACATCCTCAACTTTGAGAAAATCACCGATGTCCTTGTGTACATAACTCTGATAGATTTCACTCAGAAGCCTCTCGCGTTGACGTTCATCTTCCTCACGAACCACCGCCGGGTAGCCGCCATATCTTAAAAAACGTTCGAGCCAATATAGCGCTTTGTCATTTTCAAAATAAAGCCGCTCGAAGGACATAGAAGCGAAATCGAATCCCCAGAAAGCTGCAGCCTCCGTAAAACTTACCGGTCGAAGGTGAAAGATGCGCTTGCGTCCAACCAAAGATTCGCGTACCTGGCTTTTGATCTCCAGCGCCGACGAACCCGAAACGATGAATTTGATTGGCCGGCCAAGATCATAGTATTGTTTGAGCGTCAAGCCGCAGTTGGGCAGGCGTTGGGCTTCGTCGAGAAAGACGTAACTGGTTTTCTGTGGCGCTCCCCAAGCTTCAATGAAACGAATAAACTCCGGCAGGTTTTGCACAAATGGAAGGAGTTGAAAACTATCAAGATTAAAATAAAAAATCTGCCGGCGATCACTTCCTTCATTCTCAATTAGAGAACGAATGAGTTGGCGCAATAGAAAAGTCTTGCCCACCTGTCGAGCACCGATTACGACCGAAATCTCTGGGCTAACAAGTGACTCTTTTAGGCTTGCCAACAGGTTCCGCAGAATAACCTTCTCAGATGGAAAGCTATACCCTGGTTGTCGCCAAGGATTCTGAAGTTCAAAAATTTCATTCATTTATTTCTTAAAATTTAATATTTGTAAATGCTTTTACAAATTATGTAGAATTAATCAAAATATAATCTAAAATTTAAAATTAAATTTGCAACTCAAAACTAAAATTTTCTAGGTCAACTGTCAAAAACTAGAATTGGATACCCAAGCAGTAGGAATATTATTTTCCAAAAAAATCGGCGCTTGGTCCGGCCGGATTTAATTATCCGTCGTTTATTGCTATCTCTCCAACTCACCTTTTCACTCTTTCCCCGGCGGCCAAAGGCTCATCCCAATATCCGTTCGATAATAACTGCTCAGGCACTTCAGCTTGCAGATATTTTCATACGCCAGCGCGATGGACTTTTCGAGAGAATCGGAGACCGCGACAATATCAGCAATGCGATGGCCGGTCATCACCAAGCCGCCGCGTGCATCCTCGGCAACTTCGTTCCACCAAATGTCACACGTTGGCGGCTCAGTCAGTTTTACTGGCAGCTTCGGGCCTTGGATGCTGACGTAGGGATAACCATATCCGGCGAGCGTCAATGATGCGCCAAACTGAAAGTCATCATGGAATTGCAAATCCACTTTCTGATTGCGCGCGGTGCTGTAAATCACTTCGAGCGGATTTTTGAGCAGGCGCAAAATCATTTGCGTTGAGGTGACGCCCATGCGAACGTTGTATTCGAGCACATGCCATTTGCCGTCACGCTTCGCGGCCGTAACTTGCACGGGGCCGTGAAAGTTGGTTTCGCGAAACCACGGTAGCAGCGGGTGCAAAAGCTCGCGCGCCAGGCCGTATTTGTCTTCGGGATCTCTTTCTGCAAGTCCGCCAAGCGGCGCGCCGGCCACGATGCCCATATTGCCATCGAAGGCGCGTTTGTATTCTTGATTCGTCACCAGTGAATAAATCTCACCGCCGCTCACCAGTGCGATATGCCCGGCTTCGGCGCGGCCCATGTATTCCTGCAAGAACACGCCCTCCGCATAATCCAAACGCTCGAGCCAGTGCAGCGTATCCTCGGCGCTTTCGCAGACGATGGTGTGGATCGGGCTGGTTGGAGAGCACAAGGGATTTTTGATCACATACGCTCTCGGATCACTTTTCAAAATCGCTTCGGCGTCGAGCCGATTGCGCGCCACGTGTGACCGCGGAAAAGAAATGCTGAAGCGCTCGCTCAATTGCCGGCCAAAATCGCGCTCGCGCTCCAGTTGCATCGCCTCGCCAAACGGTGAAAAAGTCGGCACATTCAGCGAGAGCATTTCCTCGGTCCACGGCTGTAAAACCCAATCGATGGACATCGGAATGAGCAAATCCACTTTTTTATCGCGCACGAAGCGCACCGGACTGGGGAAGTATGAGGCGGGGTAAACCTCACCTTCGAGCGACGGGCCGTAGTGGCCATAACTGCGTGTGAGATAGCAACTAACTTTCGCGCCGTTTTCTTTGAGAATGCGCATCACCGCATGCGCAAACGCGCCGACGCCGAGGAGCATGACATGGGTTGGAGTAGGCATGGTGCTTTAAGTTCGCGTTAAACCACGGCTTGGCCGTGGTTTAAATATTTGGCTTTCAATCAAAATGTTCAACTATGGCTTGGCCATAGTTTTTATGGCACTACTGCGAATATCAGTTTGACATGTGGCTTGGCCACTTTTCAGATTATTCCAAAAATCGCATAGGAGTAATTTGAATCAATCCTTCCTTGCCATTCGAATAAAATGCCGCACTTGAGTACGGATACTCTTCCGCCAGAGTAACAATTTTCGCTTCGACTGCATTGACGTGCAAATACCCCAATTTCTGTTCGAAGAACTTTTGAGTAAAAATCATTTCCGGCTGATCATCGGGCAGCCAGATTCGATAGGTCTGGTTCGCAATCCGCCCGGCCTCGCGAAAATGCGCGAGCAGGTCTTTGGCCGATTCACGTCGAAAACCGGCAGCAGCGAAGAGAGGCAGCGCCGCTGCCGGTGGTTTATCAATAGCGCCTTCCAAGCCTTCGATAATTTGTCGAGCAGTATGGCGCTTAAAATCTCGTTGCATATCAGAGATGCCATATTTTGGATCGGGGAGATAAACGAAATAATGAAGATGCGAGGGCATGATCGTATAAGCGAGAAATTGGGCGTCCCGCTTCGTGATGAAGAATTTCCAACTTTCTACGATGATGTTGATGGAGCGGGTGGTGACGAACATGGTCTTCCACCCAACAATAGTATTGGTACTGAAATAGACTTGTTGCTTTTCTCGGGCCCAGTGCTTTTTCATTGCAACCTCCCGCTTATTGATTGTTGACCCACGGCTTGGCCGTGGTTTGATTATTTGGTTTTAAGATTCAGCTATGGCTTGGCCATAGCTTTACGTTTATGAAAGAACTTAAAAGTCTGGGCCAAGCCCAGACTAGCCTCTGCACGGACAACTTAAATGCCACGGCCAAGCCGTGGCAGAACAGTTTCTTTACCTCAGCCGCTTTCATTAGAAAAATAACAGAAAAACATGAGAAAAGCAACGGTGTTGATTGCTGAGACAAAAACACAAAGGCGGCCGCAGCCGCCTTTGTGACGAATATCCGGATTTCGACAAGCCTTCCGACCTGCGCCAGTGAATTACCGGATCAGCAAGAATTTTTGGGTCGCCACAAAGCTTCCAGCCTCGATACGAACCAGATAAATTCCCGAAGCGGCAATCCGATTTGTGGCGGTGGTGCCATCCCAACGCGCCGTGTAATAACCGGCTGCTTGTTCCAGATCCACTAGCCGTCGAATCTCCTGGCCGAGCGCGTTAAAAACCCGCAGCGTCACGTGTGAGGAATGGGGAATCTGGTAATGTATAATCGTCTCAACCTGAGAGTTTAATGTCCGTAAAGGGTTGGGATAAATGGGGAGAAGCGCGTACTTTAGCGGCTGCTCCAGAGCTGAATCTTCCACCGGTAAGGTGAGCCGGCCATTCATGAATACAAAGTCACTGCCATGCAAATCCGTTTGGTTGGCAGTGGTGAGAAATGTCCGGCCGGGGTCAGGATCAAATATCAACGGTGTGGCGCTCGTGTGCGCTCCCACGCCGGTGAAATTCAAGACAACGACCTCGCGGTTCGCTCCGGTAAATCCCTTCGAGGGATCGGACGCAATAATCTGCACCAATATGTTTTTGTTGGTGCCGGAAGCCGAAACCG
>JBOHQZ010000392.1:0-6429 GCA_050732275.1 bacterium | reverse complement strand
TTACGGTGAGTTGAAAGGACGCTACAATATACTAATACAAAAGCAAGGGAATGTCAAGCGCAAATCACAAATGCGAAAATTCATCCTTCTCCAATTTGGCTTTGGTTTTTTGCTTGGCCTTGCTGAAGCGGCGCTCGAGAATATTGCGCGCCAAATCGCGGCCGCCGAGGCCGAACGCCAATGCCAGTGCCAACACCACGCCGCCAAAGAGAATCGAAAAGGTGGCGACAATAATACTCTGGCCGATACCGGCCTGCTCCAGTCCGATGGCTAAAAAGAAAATCAACACGAGCGACTGCGCCGCGGTGGCGAGGGCGCGCGCGAATTGGAAATTGGCGTTGACCGCGGCAATCAGCACGGTGCGATTGACGAAGGCGCTGAGCAGATAACCGGCGAACATAATGAGCAGCGCCGCCGCCAATTTCGGCAAGTAGGCGAAGAGCTCGCCGATGAACACATCTATCGCCGGAAACTCCAGCGCCTGCAATCCCAACAGGAGAAAAACAAAAAACAGCAGATAGTAAGCGGCAAAGCTGATCGCAGTAGTGGGTTCGAGACGCAGGCCGGCGCGAGTGAGCACTTCGCCGAAACCGAGACGGTAGGCAAAACGGTCGAAGTGAATGATTCGCAAGAAGCGGTACATTAACCAGCGCACGATCCGGCCGACGATCCAACCGATCAGCAGGATCAGCAGCATCACGACGATGTTGTCGATCATGCTGTAAAAATCCTGCCACAACTTCTGCAGCGGCGTCCATAATGTGTCATTTAAAAACTTTTTCATTTCTCACCTCCTGACATCGGCGAAGTCGGACTTGCGCACAACAAATCTTCGAGCTTTGAAAAATCCGGCTGCGCTAGTCCGACTTCACTTGGCTGTCCACCTTCGCAATAAATTCAGTTTAAGTTTTTCATACACCCCACAGAGATTTTCGAGGCGCGCTTCCACTTCTTCAGCCGCGCTCTCTGCCATTTCCAAAACAAAAGAAGCGGTGCGGCCAAGATACAGCGGAATCAAAGAGCGCAAGAGATGGTCGGCCGGCAGGCGGCGGTGATGATAGGCCAGCGCAAAATCATAAACCGTTTGCGCCCACAGCTCGTCGCTGAAATGAAATTTTGCCTTATCCACCGCGGCGAGCTCGACGAGCTGCGCCAGGTGCGGCGGCGCGAGAATTTTTTCCCAGACAGGCGGCAAATCACGGCAGCCGAGCCGCAAATTGTCCAACATGCGATCGACGTTCACGCGCACCGGCTCCAAGCCGACTTGATAATGAAAGCCATACGTTTGCACGTCACGCGAGCCATGGACCGGAGCCCAGGATTTTTCGTACGCCTCCATCAGCGCGAAAACCGAGCCGACCACTTGCGTGAACATGGCGGTGAGGTCGGCGCTGGGGTCTTTGGCGTCGTGCAGCTTGGCGCCGAGATAGGATTGGCAGACTTTGAAGCCGTCGCCGATGGCCGTCGTGGTCATCCAAATGTCGATGCCGAAACGCGCCACGTCGGTGTCCCACACGTTTTTGCTGAGATAGTGCTGCGCCAACCGTCCGGAGAAACCGAAGTCGCCGCCGATGGGTTGGCGAATGCGCTGGCCGTAAAGCGCGCTCGTGAGCGGATAAACGATGCTGTTGGTGATGGTGCCGTCGAATTTATGGCGCTGATACAGCGGCGAAACAAAATCGAAGCCGTTGTCGAGAATGGGATCGAGCAGCAGCTCGATCCATTCCGGCGTGATGCTGCGCAAATCGGAATCGACGACGCAGCAAGCTTTTGCGCCGAGCCGGGCGGCGATGGCAAAGATGGTGCGAAATGCGCTGCCTTTGCCGGGAATGCCGTGATAACCGGTGATGATTTTATGCACCGGAAACTGCGGATGCTTGACCAGAACCGTCGCGAGATTTTCAATGCCGGTCTTTTGTACGATTTCCGAGGTGCCGTCTTGGGAACCGCCGTCGGAATTCACCAGCACGCATTTGCTGCTGGGAAAGTATTTCGCCAGTCCGGCTTGGACGGCGTGTACCACATGGCCGATGGTGCGGGCGTTGTTGTAGCTGGGAATGCCGACAAGGATGTCGGCCTGCCCGATAGTCGCAACCTGTTTTTTGGCCTCGTCCTGTAGCGGCACGGAATCAAACAGTTTCATATTAACGATTGTCTTCCTCGACTGCGGCTTGCAAGCGCTCCAAAAAACCGGGGATTGCCGAGGTGACGCGGTTCCAGTTGGGGATCAGCGGCGCGCCGAAGGGGTCTCTCAGAAAAATCTCCGAGGCTTCACGGATGCCCCGTGTGAATGCTTCAACGGCTTCCGACTCGGCGTGGCGGTCGAAAATCAGGGCGTTGATTGCCGCGTCATCTTCGTACAGCTTCAGCGTGTCTTGCGCCGTGCGCAGATAATGCACCTGCAATGTCCGCAACAGGCCTTCAGAAAGCACCACGCCTTCGTTGGCGAGATTGCGAAAGATCGACTTGGTGATGTCGATGCACATTTTTAGGAGTCCTTCCTGCGGGTTGTTGGCGGAAAGCTGGCTGTGCTTGTGCTCGTACTGGTCGATGATATCGATTTGGCAAACGCGCCGCACGGTGACGTTGTGGAAAACCTCCGAGAGCAAGCCAACCTCGAGTCCCCAATCGCCGGGAATACGAATCACGCGCGCCAGCTCGGTGAGCAGCGCAAATTCGCCGGCGAGGGCGTAACGGAAACTGTCCATGAACTTGAGATACGGCAGCGGCCCGACGATGGTCCGCAAAGAGCGAATCAACGGCGTGACCAACAGGCGCGTGACGCGGCCGTGCATGCGGTCGGTGACGCGATTGTAGTAGCCTTTGCAAAATTCATACGGCAGGTTCGGGCTGGCGACCGGATACACCAGTCGCGCCAACAGCTCGCGCTTGTAGGTGGTGATGTCGCAATCGTGCAGCGCGATCACTTCGGAGAGATCGCTGGCAATGACGTAGCCAAACGCCATCCACACGCCGCGGCCTTTTCCCGAGGCGCCGGCGGAAAGCCCGTTGTCGTCGAGCTGCTTGTACAACTCGGTGAGCCGCGGCCCGTCTTGCCAAATGATTTTTACTTCCTGCGGCAGCTTGCGAAAAAATTGCTTCGCATAAGCGAATTGTTCGCTATCGGCGCGATCGAGCGAGACCACGACCTGCCGCAGATAACGCGCTTTTTTGAGCTCTTCGAGAATATGCGGCAACGCCTCGCCGTGCAGCTCATCGAAGAGCGAAGGCAGCACCAGCGCGATCGGCCGCCATTTGGAAAAGGTTTTAAGCTCGCTTTCGATTTTCTCCAGCTTGGTCTCACCCAGGCGGTGAAAAGTCGCGATGGCGCCGGTTTGATAGAAATCGCCCATGGCGATATCCTCCTTTCACATCAGCCAAGAGGTTCTGAATTATTTAAGCCACTTTCGACAAACGTGGTTCGTTTTGGACAATCGACAATAAGGTCGTTCCGGGAAAATCGCAATCAGACTTTGTGCGTTATTAACCTTCAGCTAGACGAAAATCAATAGAATAGATTACGTCGTACAACGCCCCTCGAATCGGTGAGGACCGATAACTGCTTGAGATGTTGAACTTTCTAACAAAAAACCTGGACGAAAACCAGCGGGGAAACGTCTTGCAATGAGAGGTTTTTTAAGAAATCAAAACAATGCTGGCCATCGCGGCGTAAGAGAAGTTGCCGGATAAAATTGTTGGCGGAAAATTTCGACATTCAGTCAGCGCGAGAGCGAGAAATTGCCAAAGGTGTTTCATCCAATAACGCCAGCTCAAACGCAGGCGCATCTCCATGGTGGTGCGTTGGCAAATGAACAACCAGTATTTAGATAAAAATTTAAGCGAACAATGTCAAGCCCTATCTGCCCATGTTGCCGATTAAAATTTCGGCAATCAAAAAGAAAAAGCGATCTCGTGAATCACGCGGCGACAAGAAATCAAACGCTTCAAACCAGCTTCACCTCCTCTTCCCGCCGCGCGTTGACGTCACTTTCAAAATCGGTGGCGTGATCAACGTCGTCACAATCACCATAATCACCACCGCCGAAAACGTGGCGTCGTCGATGACTTTCAAGCTTTTGCCGATGCTGGCGAAAATAAGGCCCACTTCACCGCGCGGAATCATGCCGACGCCGACGGTCAAACGATCCAGACCTTTTTCCAGAACGCCGAAACCGCAAATTTGTTTGCCGATAATGGCGGCGATCGTCAACCCGGCGGCGACGCCGAGCACCGAAAGATCGGCGAACGTTTCCAGCCGCACTTGAATGCCCATCAGCACAAAAAAGATCGGCACCAAAAATGTTGCAAGGGGTTTGAGGAGTTTTTCAATCGTAATTTCCTCGCGGAAGCCGTGAAAATGGACTTCCTCTAAAATCAACCCCGCCGCAAAGGCACCGACGATGGCGGCGAGGCCGGCGGCATTAGCGAGATACGACAACAAAAAAGCGAAGAGCAGCGCGGCAATCAGCATGATACCGGCAGTGCGCAGTTTCGCCAACTGGCGCATGATTTTGGGAACGAGAAAAACGCCAAGCCCGAGCGCCCCCCCTAAAAAAAGAATAGATACACCGATCAAACGTAGCAGCGCCCCGATTGCCAGCGGCTGCCCCATCTCGGCGGCAGTGATGATGCCGGAAACGACGGCGAGAATGATCAAGCCGAGCACGTCGTCGATCACCGCCGCGCCTAAAATGATTTGCGCTTCTTTCGTCTGCAATTTGCCGAGGTCTTTGAAGACCCGCGCCGTGATGCCGACGCTGGTGGCACAAAGCACGGCACCGATGAACATGTGTACGTAATTCAAGCTAAAGCCGGCAGGCACGATGGCCGCAAGCTCCGCCGGCAATTCCTTGATGAATAACCAGCTCACGCCAAAGCCCAAAATGAACGGCGCGACGACGCCCAGTACGGCGACGAAAAGCGACGAGGCGCCAACCTTCATCATGCCTTGCACGGTTGATTCCAACCCGACTTCGAAGAGCAAAATGATGACGCCAAGCCGCGCCAAACTGTCGATGACCACCGCCCAATCTTCCTGCATGACGTGAGCGCGCAGCGGCTCAAAAAAATTCCAGGCGGGGTTGAGCAAAATCAAATTGCCGAGCAACACGCCAGCAAGCAATTCACCGAGTACGGCCGGCTGGCCGAGACGCTCAAAAACTTCGCTGCCGATTTTGGCGAGGGCGAGAATAATGATGAGCGCCAACAGCACCGGCGCAACGGGATCGGCATGACCACTTCCAGCAGCAAACGCCGGAGTGGTTAAAACAAATAAGCAAATCAAAAAATATTTGAACAGCTTGATCACTTATTACTCCTTTCCACAATTTTGTCATCACCTTGCTGGTCTTTTGCGACCAGCAAGAAAAAATCCCAGTAAAATTGGATTCATGATATCCTTTTTCAAGAACGGCAAATCATCAGAAGTTTCATTGCTATCGCTCCATCAATACTGTTCTTCTGGCATCGTCAATGGAAGACGGCTCTACTTTTTAAGGCACGATATCAGTTTTTTCCAGCCAAGCATGAAGCAGCAACAAAAGTCCAACATACAAAAATAACGGCCAGACGGCGCTGAAGAAGTTCTTCAAGGGGATCAACCAACTTTCATCGTCTTCGGCACGTTCGTTAGCATTAGCAATCAATTTGGCTATCGGAAATACAGAATTAACGGAAGCATCATCGGCAAGATATTTTTTATAATTCTCCTTGTGTTTTTGTCCTGCGTTGCCTATTCTATCTTCCAATCAAAAAAATCAAATAAACCGTTCTATTATTCTTACGGAAGAAAATTTATGCGTCTACTCAAAATTCCACTTTATACAAAAATTTTGCTCGGCCTCGTTATTGGCGCTGTTGTTGGCGCCGTTGCCAATCAATTCGGGCAAGCCGCCTTCTTCAGCAGTTATATCAAGCCATTCGGCACGGCATTTATCCGGCTGATCAGCATGGTAGTTGTGCCGCTGGTGTTTGCCTCGCTATTGGTGGGAACGGGCGCGCTTTCCGATATTCGCCGGCTCGGCCGCATGGGCATTAAGACTTTTGTTTATTATCTTTTCACCACCGCGATTGCAATTATCATCGGTTTGATTTTGGCGAATCTCATTCAACCTGGTCGCAGTTTGCCGGAAGCGACCAAAGAGCAACTGCTCGTCAATTATCGCGCCGAAGCCGCCACGAGAATTGAACAAGCCTTGCAGAAGCCCAGCGTGACCGAAATATTGCTTGATCTGATTCCGGCCAATCCCGCACGAGCTTTCGCCGAGGCTGAAATGCTGCAGGTCATCTTCTTTGCGCTCACTGTAGGCGTCGTGCTCACGATGTTGCCGCAGGAAAAAACTCGTCCAGTGTTGGCCTTTTTTGATGGGGTAAACGAAGCCATGCTGAAATTAGTCATGATCATCATGGAAATCGCGCCCTACGGCGTGT
>JBOHQZ010000391.1:0-6437 GCA_050732275.1 bacterium | reverse complement strand
TTTGCAGCGCGTGCAAATTGCCGTTTTGCGCCAAGCCTTCGATCGTGGTGATTTTGCTGCCGTTCGCTTGCACCGCGAGCACGGTGCAAGACTTCACCGCTTTTCCATCCATCAACACCGTACATGCACCGCACTGGCTGGTATCACAGCCGATGTTCGTTCCCGTCAAGCCGAGCGTCTCGCGCAGATAGTGCGCCAGCAACAAACGCGGTGGCACTTCCGACTGGCGCACGACACCGTTGACGGTGAGTTTGATTTGGTGGGTCATGCAATCTCTCCTGAGGGTTATCGCTCAGTCGATGGCCATGCGCATGATTCAAATTCAGAAGGTGCAGTGCAAACGAGCTACGCCTTGACTGGGCGGGTGAGATCAATAAAGCTTCCTTTGAATACGAAATAAATACGCGTGAGAATTTGGGGTACAGCCGAGGGAGAATCAATATTCAATTCATGTATTTTTCGGGTTTTCTTCTTATTGAGCATAAATCCGGTCATATACGGCGCGAATAGCTTTGGGCGTTACCTGTCGTGGCCAATTTTCTATACTGTCGAAGTCAATTTATGAGCGAGCCGTTGGCATGTTTTTCTCTGTATTGACTGCAAAAAGATAACATAAGAAAAGGCAAAAGTCAACCGCAAAATTATGCGGAAATGAAGATTGTACCGCAATCGACTGATGATTTGCACCAGCCCCAAATGACTTTTTTTGCGACCGTCGCGAGAAATAAATCGAGGCTTGCCTGGCGATGTAAAGCTTGCTTTTGTTTAAAATTTGACATAAATTTAGCTCCACAAGCCGTATGGCAAATCCATCAATCAGCCCAAACTAACTTAACGGAAGGAGGAGCTATGCGATTCATGCGCAGTTTGATCGTGCTCGCCACGATCAGCTTGTTCGCTGCCGGCTCAGTCCTGGCTGCCGGCGGCACAATTAAAGGCAAGGTGACCACGACGGCCGGCGAGGGCATTCCCAACGCTCAGGTTGTGATCACCGGCACAACCATGGGCGCTTCGGCGAACGCCAATGGCGAGTACATTATTCGAAACGTTCCGGCCGGAACCTACGCGGTTCGCACCCAGGTCATCGGTTATCAGACCAAAACCGCGACGATTCGCGTCCGGGCGGACGAAGATGCTACGCTGGACTTTTCGCTTGAAGAAGGCGTCATTGAGCTGTCAGGCCTGGTGACGATCGGCTCGCGCGCCGTACACGCGGCTGCCGACCAACTGGCCGTTCCGGTCGATGTCTTTTCTATCGCTGAAATCCGGCAAAGCGGCGCTTCGGAAACCAATCAGATCATTCAAAATCTCGCGCCGTCATTTAATTTTCCGCGACCAAGCGTAGCGGATGGCACCGACTCCATGCGTCCGGCAACTTTGCGCGGCCTTGGGCCGGATCAAGTTCTCGTGCTGATCAACGGCAAGCGCCGTCACACCGGCTCCCTGGTTAATGTGAATGGCACGGTTGGCCGCGGCTCGACCGGCGTCGATCTGAATGCGATTCCGGCGAGCGCGATTGAGCGTGTCGAAGTGCTGCGTGACGGGGCGGCAGCGCAATACGGCTCTGATGCCATTGCCGGTGTCATTGGTCTCTCGCTGCGATCCGGCGTTTCGCCGTTGACGATCTCCGTCAAAGCCGGCGCGACCACGCATGATTCTAAAACGCTGGAGAGTGACCCATCCTTTGATCTCGGTTTTGGCGATGGCGAATTGCTCGACCTCGGCGCGAATTATGGCTTCGCCGTCGGCAAAGGCTCGGTCTTCATCGCCGGAGAATATCGCGACCGCAATCCCACTAACCGTGCCGGCCGAGATCCGCGCGAGCAAATCGTCGCCGGCGACGCCGCCACCAACACGGTGCCGCAACCCAATCATCATTGGGGCGACAGCAAATCGCGGGATTGGATGGCGTTCGTTAATGCCAACTTCCCACTTTCCGAAAGCGGCAGCAACAAGTTTTACGCTTTTGGCGGTTACAGCCATCGTTTTGGCTCGCACGCTGGTTTCTATCGCCGTTCTTTGCAAGCGCAAAACTGGCCGCAAATTTACCCGCTCGGTTTTTTGCCGACGATCGAGCCGGATATTAATGATTACTCCGGCACCGTTGGTTTGCAAGGCGTAGCCAAAGGCTGGATTTATGATGTGAGTGCGCAGCTCGGCCACAATAAATTTGATTTCAATATCGTCAACTCGCTCAACACCTCGCTCGGGCCGTCGTTGACGAGCACGACTTCGCCCGCGCCCTTTCCCAACCAGGCGGAATTTTACAGCGGCGGTTTTCGTTTGACGCAATATTTGGCTAACGCCGATTTTACCAAACAGTTTGATGCCGGCCTGCGCTCGCCGCTCAATTTCGCGCTCGGCGCGGAATTTCGCCGGGAGAATTATCAAATCGTTGCCGGCGAAGAAGCCTCGTATATAGACGGCAAAGTTCCCAACCGTAGTGGTGGTCGGGCGGCGGCCGGTGCGCAGGTTTTCCCGGGCTTCAAGCCGGAAAATGAAGTCGATGCTTCGCGTAATAGTTTTGCCTTTTATGCTGACGTCGAGGCCAGCCTCATCGAAAACGTTCTGGTCGGTATGGCCGGACGCTTCGAGAATTATGATGATTTCGGCAGCACGCTCGATGGGAAATTGGCTCTGCGCTGGCAGCCCGCTGAGCAACTGGTTTTCCGCGGCGCCGCCAGCACCGGTTTCCGCGCGCCTTCGTTGGGACAAATTTATTTCAATGCGACGAGCACGAACTTTCTGGTGGGCGCCAGCGGCCAACTCGAACCCTTCGAGATCGGCACGTTTCGTGTTGACAGTCCGGTGGCGCAAGCCCTCGGTGCTTCGGAGTTGAAACCGGAAGAATCGGTGCATTTCAGCGGCGGCATCGCGGTTGATCCGCTGCCGAATTTGAATTTGACGGCGGATTATTATCGCATCAACATCGATGACCGCATCGTCTTTTCGGAAAATTTTACCGGCGGCGTCTTCTCTTCACTCCTGGATGACTTCGGCGTCAATGGCGCGCGTTTCTTTACTAATGCCATTGACACGAGAACGCAGGGCGCAGACTTTACCGCCAACTATCGCCTTAATGTCGGCGAAGCTAACACGCTGAAATTTTCCGCTGGGGTCAACTTTACCGACAATAAAATTACCGGCAAGGTCCCGAATCCGAAACAACTCGCCGGCTTCGAGGCGATCCTATTTGGCGACCTGGAGAGAGTGCGCTTGGAAGGGGCGCAGCCGAAAAATAATCTGAAATTTTCAGCGAATTATGCTGCCAGCCGTTTTAGTGCACTGCTGCGCTTGAACTATTACGGCGAGTACGAGAGCATCGAACGGGGGTACGTCAAAGGCCGGACCGAGCAAACCTTCGGCGCGGAGGATGTTTGGGATGTGGAGCTTGGCTACAAATTTGGCAATCTCAATATCACTACCGGTGCGCAGAATGTCTTCGACAATTTCCCCGACAGCAATCTGTTTATCAGCACGACGCTGGACCGCTCGAACTTCGGCATCTTCCCGTATCCTGGAGCAAGTCCATTTGGCATGAATGGAAGGTTCTTATATGTGAAGACCACGTACAGTTTGTAAAAAAATAAAAGGGGCAAAAAAGAAAAAGAGAGAAACAGTTGGGGTGAAGGTGCTTAAACTCCGGTGAAAATGAAAAGTGGCAGGCAACCTTTTGGATTGTCTGCCACTGCTTTTTTAAATCCGGGTGATTCGGAAAATCCCGAAAGGACTTTTGAGCCGGATACCAAACAACATGGTGCCGCCGACTTCGACTCCTTAATGGTGTATTTGCTATCAAGGCACTCTTTCCAGAATTGCTGCAAAGAAGCCATCGGTGCCATGTTGGTGGGGGAAGAGATGAAGGAAGCTATGGTTGGCCAAATGGGTCAATTGATATCGCTGCAAAATCGCGGCGGCGTCAGCCGGACGAAACTCCGGATGCTGCGCCAGAAATGATTGCACGACCTCCTCATTTTCTTCCGCGAGCAAACTACAAGTGGCGTAAACTAAACGCCCGCCCGGCTTGAGCAAAAGCGCATAGTGGTTGATAATCTCCTTCTGCTTAACCGCCATCTCCTGCACCATCTTCAGCGTGATTTTCCACTTCGCATCGGGATTTCTTCGGAGCACGCCGGTACCGCTGCAAGGCGCGTCGATGAGAATGACGTCCATTTTCCCAAGAAGATTTGCGGGAACTGCATCCGGCTGCAAATGCTGCACGCGAATATTATGAATCCCACAACGCCGCGCGCGCTTGCGCAGATTTTCCAACCGTTGTGGCACGACGTCGAAGGCGAAAATTTCCCCGTGATTTTTCATCAGCGCTGCGAGGTGCAGCGTTTTACCTCCCCCGCCGGCGCAAACGTCGGCCAATCTCCAGTTCGGTTTCGGATCGAGCAGCAGCGAGATGATCTGGCTGCCTTCGTCCTGCAATTCAAACCAGCCGTCACGGAATAAATCCAGTCCAAACAGATTCGTGCGTTTGGCGAGGTGAATGCCATCCGGCGAGAGGTTGGTTGGCGTGCAGTCGTAACCGCGCCGTTGAAGCTCAACTAAACAAGCTTCATGCGTCGCTTTCAAAGTATTCACGCGGATCGTCAGCGGCGGCGGTTGATTCAGCGCTTCCAGCAAGCGTTCGGTTTCGCTCTCTCCCAGTTGTCGTTGCAGTGTCGCGACGAGCCAATCCGGGAATGAAGTCCGAAGTCCGAGGTCTTGAAGCCCGAAGCCGGCAAAGTCCAAAGTCGCGAGGGCGGAGATTTCGGTTGGTAAAAGTGGCAAAGAATAAGCTTGCAAGGTTGTGGGCGATACTTTCTCGAAGTGCAGCTTATAAGTGGCAAAGAGCCAGGCGGGATGTGAGATGGCGTCAGGCTTGACTTTGGCAACAAACGCTTGCAGTAAACGCAAGTGGCGCAAAATGCCGTACACGCTTTCCGCCAGCTCGCGGCGGTCGTGCGAACCGAGATAGCGGCGCTGGCGGAAAAACGTATCGATGATATGATCTGCCGGACGCGAATCTCGTTGCAGAATTTCAATCAACTCGAGCGCGTGGCCGGCGAGTGAAGAGAGGCGCATACAAGCTTTCATTTCGGTGACGAGCGAAGTCCGGCTTGCAAGGCGCGATGATACTAAAATTGATGACTAATCGGGTGCAAGCCGGACTTCACTTTTCTTCTTCAAGATCGTACATCATTTTTGAATACGAATCAAGCGATTTTTTTCCCGAGCAAAAAGCTTTCCGGTCAATGGCGCAAGATCGTCGTGATTTTGCTGCAAGCCGCGCTTCGCTAAAATGGCCTTGCCAAATTTAATGCAAAAATACCGAGAATCCGAAGAAGAAATTGTGAAAGTTGTTAACCTCTTTTATAGTTTGACTGAATGATCCGGACCCGAATGTCTCTTTTTGGCTGAATCGCTGAAAACGATACTCGGTTCTCAAGGCAGCCCACTCGCTGACGAAAAACTTCACACCGGCGCCGAGATTCAGCAAGTTGATATCCAGATCACTCGATGACCGGAATAAAAGCCGCTGAAAGAACGGGATGGCATTGCCGGTTCCGTAGCCGATGAGAACGAACGGCGTTACGCGAGATTGAGGGATATTGAAGTTGTAAGCCAGGTTTCCGCTCAGGCTCAAGCTCGGTTCCGTTCCCTCTAATGCCGTCCAAAGGATTTCGGGCTCCAAAACCAATCCGTCTGTGAAATAGACACCCGGCCGCGCAATCAACGAGAGATACCCTTGCGCCTCGCTCTTAAATTCTTGACGGCCAAACGGGCCTTCGGATTCTGTTTTGCTTGACACGGAGCCGAAATTGCCGGACATTGATAACTCCCAAGCTCCTTTTTTTGTCTGCGAAAGAAGAGTGGAATAGCCACAAAACACAACAGCGGTCACAAGAAACGGAATTCGGTTTTTCATTTGAGAGTGCCTTTCAAAAAAATGTATTGTTTTGGGCGTAAAACCGGCAAATGATAAAATCAGATCGCACGCCCGTGATTAAATGTTTTTGCTTTATTACTCCAGCTCATTACCAAAATTCCCGCAATAGCCAGCAGCTTGACTTTGGCGTTAACGTCAATCTCGCTGGCGTAATCCCCATACAGCGAAAACGAAACAAGCTAAAAATCATGGCCAAACTGCAGCTTCAAAACCTCGGCCGGTGATTTGACGCTTTTAGGCAATTTCCCGCTTTTATCGCCGCCTTGCGCCGATTCGATAAAGACGTAATCGAAGATCGCGCTGAGATCGAGAAAAAGGCGCGGCGTCATATAATGCTTGTAGCCCAATCCGGCGCCAAGGTAAAAACCGCTGACATTCATATCTTCGTCTCGTATAATAAAAGTAGAATTGTCGATCACCTTGCCATGTGTAAATCGTAAAAAGTCGATTGAGTCGCTGAGTGAACGGCTGTCCTCTGATGTGAACGTTTGTCCTCTGG
>JBOHQZ010000390.1:0-6463 GCA_050732275.1 bacterium | reverse complement strand
GCTTCAAAATCCGAGGCCGGCGTTATCGCCAAATTTCGTGTCTCTTGATTCCAAGTTTTCTGCCAATCCTGCTGCCATTGCGCCATCATCTTCTCGAACGGCGCCTCGAATCGCATAGTTTTCGGAATGTTGGAATCTTTTTTATAGGCCGCGATATAATCGGCGAAAAATGAAATTGGGCCGCCGCGGCGATAGGCGTCAACTTGCGCCATTCCGAATTTCTCTTGCAGCTTTGCCGCCATGAACGAGCCTATTTTCACGAGCGGCTGACCCGTGACCGGATGCCGGCCATCGCGGATTTTTTGTGACCCGCTTTTATAATCCGCTTGCAAAGCCGTGCGATTGACATTTTTATTGAAATAGACAAACGCTTCCGCCAACTCTGATTGGCTTATTGTCAACGGCTTTTGCGTTTTTTCAAAATAAACCAAACCGTCGCTATAAACATTGGCGATGCCCGCCAAAAGATCGAAGTCGATCTTCTCGCCGGTGTAAGCGCGAATGATCACCGGCTCATTGAGAATCAACTCGACGAAGCGCTGTGCGTAAAGTGCAGGGTTGCCACCCTCAAAATTTGTTGCGGCGGCCACGATAAGATTTTTGGTGGGATAATTGTAGAGAATGGTGCGCGTCTCATTTTGTCCGCCGCTGTGCGTCACGAAAAAGCGGCCGTTTGCACTGCCGGTTCCCCAGCCCATGCTGTAGTCAGTGAGCCGCCCGTCTTTCGTTGCCATTGACTCATACATCAGCGCAATACTTTTCTCCGACAAAATCTTGTGCTCGTTCAAGCCTTTGGCAAATTTGAGCAGATCGACGACGGTGCTGCGCGTGCCGCCGGCAGCGAAGCGGCTGCTGATATCGACAAATTCCGAATTTTTAATTTGGCCATCAATAAACTGATAGCCGCGCACGCGGTTGGGGATGAGGTCGAGCGGATCATCCATGCGTGTGTCGGCCATACCGAGCGGTTCCCAAATATTTTGGCGCATGTACTCACCGAAGGACTGGCCCGAAGCGCCCTCGACAATCGCGCCCAACAAATTGTAGCCATAACTGGAATAATTGTATCGCGTGCCCGGCTCGGCGACGAGTTCGAAGTCTTGAAAAATGGCAATCGACTCACGCGTATTCTTATGCTCCTTGATGTGTAACTCGGTGTCTTCATTTTTATAGTGGCTGATGCCGCTAAGGTGTCCGAGCAGTTGCCTCACAGTGACCGGCCAAGGCTTCTTGGGAAAATACGGCACGTAAGCTTGCACTTCCGCATCCAAATCAATCTTGCCTTTGTCGACGAGCTGCATGATCGCCGTCGCTGTCATCGGCTTTGTCACCGAGGCTAAACGATACGCCGATTTCTCCGTCGCCGGAACTTTATTCTCAAGATCAGCAAAGCCATAGCCTTTGGCCCAAACAAAATCATCCTTCATAAATGCGACCGACAAACCCGTTGTGCGATCCGCTTCCATTTGGGATTGAACAAATGCCTCAAAGGTTTTTATTTGCTCGACGTATGTTTCGGCAGGTTGTCCCCAAACCGATTGGCAGATGAAAACGGCGATCAACAGCACGAAGCGAAAACCTGTGCGCCGGCTCGACTTCATAATGCTCCTCACGGGATTAGGTTGGACACGTCGATACTCGAAATGACGATAACAGCAGCTTAATCAACGAAAAAATGGAGAAAAAGTTGCAATTAGACCGAAAGCGTTGTAGAATATTTACACTCACGTTCTTCCGGATAGATCTGAATGGATTCCAGGTCGCATGATCATCGCGAGGGAAAGTTTTGCTTGATTCTGGGCGTGAAATCTCTTACATATTATAGAAAACTAACGGAGAAACTGCATGGCGAAATTGTCCGTCGAGCAACAAAAATTTCTTGCTGCGGCAGCAGCTCTTACTTTTGTCGAAAACAACATGATCGTCGGCCTCGGCACCGGCAGCACCACGGAATTTGCCATTCGATTATTGGCCGAAGAAGTGAAAGCCGGCCTGAAAATCATTGGCGTTCCCACTTCAGTTGCCACCGAGAAGCTGGCGCGACGATTAAAAATCCAACTGGTCGATGATTTGGGTATGTTCAAAAAAATCGACCTGACGATTGACGGCGCCGACGAGGTCGATCCACAGCTCAATCTCATCAAAGGTGGCGGCGGCGCGCTGGCGCGCGAAAAAATCGTCGCCAGCCGCAGCGCGCGCGTCGTCATCGTCGTCGATGAAAAAAAAATGGTCAAACAGCTCGGCAAATTCCCGTTGCCGGTAGAAGTTTTGCCTTTCGGTTGGCAATCAACAATGGAAATTTTGCGCGACCTCGGCGCTCGCGTTAAGTTGCGACAAAAAAACGCCAAAACACCGTGTCGCACGGATAATGGCAATTACATCGTGGATTGCGCGTTTGGCAAAATTGCGAATCCACCGAATCTGGCATCACAGATCAAGAACATCGCCGGCGTCGTCGAAGTCGGGCTGTTCATTAGTCGCACTGATCTCGTGCTCGTTGGCTGCCGTGATGGCCGTATTGAAGAAAAATGGGCGACGTGATTCCAGCTTGATTTTTGAGTAAAGATTTGTTACTTTGAATTTGCGCCTATGATTAATATCGCTGGGTTCATTTGGTACAACGACGTGGCCGATAAGCTGGCTTGGAAACACCATTATGGCAAAAAATAAACGCAAGATCGATCCCATTCCTGATCAATTTACCAGCTTTGGCGAGCTTGCCAATTTTTGGGAAACCCATGATCTGACCGATTACGAAGATCAGTTGGAGGAGGTCAATTATAGGGTTGCCCGAAAACCGACGCGTCAATTCGTTGTCACGCTCTCCGACGAATTAACCAAAGCACTGCGGAAAGCTACTCATCGGGAAGGGGTTTCTATGCAAACCCTCGTCAATTTGTGGGTGCAAGAGCGATTGCGGCAATACCCAACAGTTTCATCTTGATTTAACTTTGGGTATCCTCACCGAAATCAAAATTGAAACTCTGGAATGAATGAAAATCCGGCCACTTACGTAGACGATCTGCTCCGTGATTTCCCCGTCGTCGTGCAATTTCCTGTGGCTTGGGGCGAGATGGATGCGTTGGGCCATGTCAACAATATCGTTTACTTCCGGTATTTTGAAAGCGCGCGGGTGGCCTATCTGACGAAGATTAATTTTATCGACCCCGAGCAAAACGACGGCACCGCGGCGATTCTTGCCTCCACGCAATGTGATTTCCGGAAAGCGTTGGCGTATCCCGACATCGTTTCGATTGGCGCGCGTGTTGTTGAAATCGGCAGTGACCGTTTTAAAATGGAATACCGCCTGGTCAGCCATCGCCTGCAAAAAAAAACGGCAGAGGGCAAAGGCGTCGTGGTTGCGTACAACTATCGCGAAAAACGCAAAACTGAGCTGCCGGAAGCAATTCGAAAAAATATTCAGGAGATTGAAATGCCTGATCCGACCATCCGTTTTCGCATTGAAGTGCCGGCTTCCGTTCCGGCTGCTGAAACAAATGAGCTAAAGAATGCTTTACAAGCGCACGTCGAAGTCCATCAAGCGCAAGCCGAGACGCTCAGGTTTAATTTAAGCCTGCTTCTGGAAATTCTTGCCACCGCCGCCGGCGTGGTTCAGGCCATCGATATTATCATCGGTTGGATTGATCGATTTAGAAACAAAAAATTGAAAGTGGAAGGGGTCGTCATCTTTAATGCCGGAAACGAGAAGCTCGATTTGCAAAATGCTACTCGCGAGCAGTTGGCGGCGTTTTTGCAAAAGTAATAATCAAACTTCATTGCTTCCAACAAACTTCT
This sequence comes from bacterium, assembly GCA_050732275.1. Classification (GTDB taxonomy): domain Bacteria; phylum Zhuqueibacterota; class Zhuqueibacteria; order Zhuqueibacterales; family Zhuqueibacteraceae; genus Zhuqueibacter. The sequence goes on along the minus strand of JBOHQZ010000390.1, from coordinate 2,668 downwards.
TTTCTCTTTTGTCTTCTTTTCGTATATTAGACTGAAACAACGAAAGGCACTCGCTATGGAAATCCAACTTTCACCCGAATTAGAACAAATCGTCAAGGACAAGGTGGCATCGGGCATGTACCCTGACGCCTATGAATTTGTCCGTGAGGCTATTTTAAGAACCGTTGAACGAGATTATCTTAAACGGAAACGGCTCAACGAAGCTATTGCCATCGGCATTGAGCAGGCAAAACGGGGTGAGTTGGTCGATCTCGATATGGACCAAATCAATGCAGAACTTGACGCAGAAGAAGGGCAATTCGATTCCTGATGCCACAAGTCAAGCTTACAATTAAGGCGCGCGAAGACATCAAAGAGATTGGTCGTTACACTGGCCAGAAATGGGGCAGGGCAAAACGGATTGACTATCTGAGGCAGCTACGCGTAAGAATGCGGGACCTCGGCGAAGGTAGAATTACTGGGCGGCCGCGGCATGATTTGCCAGGTTCTCCCTGGAACTCTCACGTAGGTAGACACGTAATTTTCTACCATCCTGTAGCGGATGGGATTGAGGTTGTGAGAGTCCTTTATGACGCAATGGATTTTCCAAGGCATTTTAAACCGAACTGATGTCATGATTTATTTCTTGAGCAGTGTCCACTTCTTATATTGCACCTGCTTGTAATTTCCCCGCCGTGCTTCCCTCAGCACCAATCACCAAATCAAAAATTCGATTACCAAAAAAGAAGACCAGCAAAGCAATATCAGTGAATTTCGGAAACTGCAAAAAATTTTATCCTAAGATGCTTTTGATTTGCCACCCCAAACAAATTTCTTTCTTCTTTTGCCTTCGTTTAGTATATTCTTATTCAGACTAAAACGGCATCCGTAAAACCATGGCTTCCGCAATATGACCTCTTTCGAACGACGCCTGCGCGAGAAAATCATCGTCTTCGACGGCGCGACGGGCACGAATCTCCAATTGATGAATTTGACTGCGGATGATTTCGGTGGCGAGGCGCTCAATGGCTGCAACGAGCATCTCGTCTTCACCCGCCCTGATGCGGTAGAAAGATTGCACGCCAGCTTCTTTGCAGCCGGCTGCGATGTGGTGGAAACCGATACGTTCGGCTCGACGCCGATTGTGTTGGGCGAATATGATCTCGCCGATCAAGCGTATGAGCACAATCGCCGCGCCGCGGAGATTGCCAAAAAAGTGGCGCAACAATTTTCCACACCAAACTATCCGCGTTTCGTCGCCGGTTCAATGGGGCCAACCACCAAGCTGCCGAGTCTCGGCCATATTTCTTACGAGAATATGAAAGCGGCTTATGCCGTGCAAGCTGCCGGCCTCGTTGAAGGCGGCGCGGATTTGCTCGTCGTCGAAACTTGCCAGGATTTGCTGCAAACCAAAGCCGCACTCGCGGCGGTTCTCGAATATTTTTCTCAGAAAAAAATGCGCGTGCCAGTGATCGCGGGCGTCACCGTCGAGACGATGGGCACGATGTTGCTCGGCAGCGATATCGCTGCGGCATTGACCGCATTGGAGCCATTTCCGCTCACGGCGATTGGCATGAATTGCGCCACCGGCCCGAAAGAGATGTCGGAAAACATTCGCTATCTTACTGCTAACAGCCCCTTTCCGGTTTTTTGCATGCCCAACGCGGGACTTCCAGAGAATGTTGGCGGCCACGCGCATTATAAATTGACGCCCGAAGAGCTAAATCAATTTCTATCGCATTTCGTCAAAGACCTCGGCGTACAAATTATCGGCGGTTGTTGCGGCACGCGGCCGGAGCACCTCAAATTGCTTGCCGAGTCCGTTGGGCAGCTTGCGCCAAAATCGCGGCAGGTTGATTTTGTTCCATCCGCTGCGAGCCTTTACAACAGCACGACATTGCACCTCGATCCGCCGCCGTTGCTCGTCGGCGAGCGGTTGAATGCCAACGGCTCCAAGCAATTCCGCGAATTGTTGCTGAGGCAGGATTGGGACGCGATGGTGTCGATGGCGAAGGAGCAAGTCCGTGAGGGTGCGCATTTTCTCGACGTCTGTGCGGCCTACGTCGGTCGCGACGAGGTTGCAGACATGATTCCGCTCATCGAGCGTTTGAACACCCAAATCTCGGTGCCGCTGCTCGTTGACTCCACCGAGTGGCAAGTCATCGATGCCGCCTTGCGGCACGTCGCCGGCCGTGCCATCGTCAATTCGATCAATTTGGAAGATGGCGAAGAGCGCATGATAAAGGTGCTGCCACTGTGCAAAAAATATGGCGCGGCGACCATCGCATTGACGATTGATGAGCAGGGTATGGCCAAAACTGCCCAGAAGAAATTCGAGATTGCCAAACGTATTCACGACCTCGCTGTCGATAAATACGGCATGCGTTCGCAGGATTTGATTTTCGACTGCCTGACATTTACGCTCGGCAGCGGCGATGAAGAATTTCGGCGCAGCGGCATCGAGACGATTGAAGCGATTCGGCGCATCAAAAAAGATTTGCCAAATTGCTACACCATTCTCGGCGTGAGCAATGTGTCGTTCGGGCTTAATCCGCACGCGCGCCACGCGCTCAATTCGGTCTTTCTCTATTATGCCGTCGAGGCGGGTTTGGATATGGCTATCGTTCACGCCTCGAAGATCATGCCGCTGCACAAGATTGTGGAAGATGAGCGTGAATTGCATCGTCGC